>DASPXD010000203.1:0-12372 GCA_035637435.1 Gemmatimonadales bacterium | reverse complement strand
GCACCTGCGGCGGGTGCGCCGCTCATTCCTGATTCGTTGCTCGGGAAGACGCTCGCGTTCACCTGCGCGTCGCAGCGCTACGCCGAGAGCGGCGACTCCGGCGCCCCGGCCACGGGCGTTCGGGTCGTGCTCTACCGGCGTGCTCCGGACGGGTCGATCGCGTGCCCGGCGACGGCCATTGGGCAGCTCGATCTGTTCGACGCCAGCGCGCCGGGTACGACGGCGGTGCGCGGCGTGATTACGGGGCCCGGCGGCGGCGGGCCGTTGGTCGACTACACCATCAGTCACAACGTGGCGGACGCACAGGGCGTGGCGACCGCGACGGGCTTCGTGACGGATGGACAGGAGCGCCTGGACTTTCAGGTGACCGGGGAGCCGGGCTCCGGGTTACACAACACGATCGCCACCGTGCAGCTCGACGATGCTGCGGCGGACCTGCATGCGGTGCTGCACCATACGGCGGAGATGGGCGTCGACACCTATTATGAGGACGTGGATCTCTCGGTTCACGACGCTGCCCTGAGCGCCGAACTGAAGGGCTCCGCCGGCTGGTTCAACACGCTCCGGTCGTGGGATGAGATCGTTTCGGTCAACGACGTGCTGTTTGCGAAGGTGGGAGGAAGCGCCGTACGGGAGAATGAGGGGCCCAGGATTACCCCCATAGGCGGCCGGCTCTTCTTCACTGGCGAGGAGCATCGAGTCTTGCTCGCCTTCGTGGGCACGCCTGAGTCGATCGGCACTGGCCTTGCCGGCGTCCTCGGCGCCGGCGCGCACCTGGTGAGGATCGCGCTATAGAGCTGGAATCTAGTATCTTCCCGCCTCCGTGCTCGTTCCCAAGCTTTTCACAACACTCCAGGACTACGACCGGGAGCAACTCACCCGGGATGTGATCGCCGGCGTCATCGTCGGCATCGTGGCACTGCCGCTCGCGATCGCCTTCGCCATTGCCAGCGGGCTCAGCCCGGAGCGCGGGCTCTACACCGCCATCGTCGCCGGCTTCCTCATCTCGCTGCTCGGTGGCTCGCGCGTGCAGATCGGCGGGCCGACCGGCGCATTCGTCGTGATCGTATCAGGGATCGTGCAACAGCACGGCGTCGATGGACTCGTCATTGCGACGCTCATGGCGGGCTTCATTCTGGTGGCGTTCGGTCTGCTCCGGCTCGGGGCGGCGATCAAGTTCATCCCGTATCCGGTGACGATCGGATTCACGAGCGGCATCGCGCTCATCATCTTCTCGAGCCAGATCCGCGATCTGCTCGGCCTCGAGATGCAGTCGGTGCCCTCCGCGTTCCTGCCGAAATGGGATGCTTACGTCCACGCCTTCGACTCGGTGAATCCATGGGCGCTGGTCGTCGCCGTGGCGGCGCTTACGATCATTCTCATCTGGCCCAGGATCTCCACCCGAATTCCGGGCCCGTTCGTGGCGTTGATCGCGACGACGCTGCTGGCGCAGCTGCTGCATCTGCCGGTCGAGACCATCGGGGAGCGATTCGGCGCGATCCATGCGGGGCTGCCGCGTCCGGCGATCCCCCACCTGTCGCTGGCGATCGTCGGCGCCCTGGCGGGCCCGGCCTTCACGATCGCGCTGCTCGCGGCGATCGAATCGCTGCTCTCGGCGGTGGTGGCGGACGGCATGATCGGCGGCCGCCACCGCTCCAACATGGAGCTCGTGGCGCAGGGAGTCGCCAACATCGCATCGCCGCTGTTCGGCGGGATGCCGGCCACTGGGGCGATCGCGCGTACCGCGACGAATGTGAAGAACGGCGGTCGGACGCCGATCGCCGGCATGGTGCACGCGATCACGTTGCTGCTCATCACCCTGTTCTTCGGTCGCTGGGCCGGCTTCATCCCATTGGCCACGCTGGCGGCGATCCTCGTCGTGGTCGCCTTCCACATGAGCGAATGGCGGACGTTCGTGTCCGAGTTTCGCGCGCCCAAGAGCGACGTGGCGGTGCTGCTCACCACGTTTCTGCTTACCGTGCTGGTCGACCTGACCGTCGCCATCGAGGTGGGCATGGTGCTCGCGGCGTTCCTGTTCATGCGCCGCATGGCCGAAGTCACGAATATCAAGGTCCTCACGCACGAGTTCGAGGACCCGCCCGATGATTTCGAGCACGATCCCAACGCCGTGCGGACGCGCGTGATTCCGGAAGGCGTGCAGGTCTACGAGATCACCGGACCGTTCTTTTTCGGTGCCGCCGAAATGTTCAAGGATCGGGTGGGGCGCATTGCGGGCAAGCCGAAGGTGTTGATCGTGCGCATGCGGCACGTGCCGGCGATCGACTCGACGGGCTTGCACGCGCTGCGCGATCTGGCACACCGCAGCCAACGCGAGGGCACCCTCGTGATCCTGTCCGACGTGCACGCCCAGCCGGTCGTCGCGCTGGAGCGGTCGGGACTCTATGACGAGCTCACCGAGGACAACATCCACGGCAATGTCGATGACGCGCTGAATCGGGCCCGCCAGTATCTCGGCCTGGAACCGGTGCAGCGTCCAGCATTTGCAACGCCAACGGTCGCCCGCGAGTCTAAAGAATCCCTCACGCCGCCTTCATGAAGACGCGAGAGGTTGCCGGCTAAGCTCCGCGCATCGCTAACGGAGCCCCTCATGCGTCGTCGTCTCCTGATTGCAAGTCTCTTCACGGCCACCGCCGCATTCGGATGCGGCGAGCCGTCGCAGCGGCGAGCCCAGCCGGCCGCAACACCGCCGACCAACGCGCCTGCCGATGTGTCTCACGGTGAAGCGCCGATCGGCTCTGCCGCCGGGCCGGCACCGATCGAAGCGGCTGCTCCGCCGCGCGCCACGGGACACCTGCACCGCCTGCGGATTGCGATCAGACATGCGAAAATCACGATCGCCGACGGCGTGACGTACGACGCGTGGACATTCGACGGCCGCGTTCCCGGTCCCGTCCTGCGCGTCACCCAAGGTGACACCGTGGACTTCACGCTCGTGAACCAGGCCCCGATGCCACACAGCCTGGACTTTCACGCCGCAGAAATAGCGCCGAGTCGTGCGTACGTGAACCTCATGCCGCACGATTCGCTGAACTACCGCTTCGTTGCCCGGGTACCCGGGGCGTTCATGTATCACTGCGGCACCGCGCCGGTGGCGCTCCACATCGCCAACGGCATGTACGGGGCGATCATCGTTGATCCCCGGCAGGGCCGAACGCCGGCCAAGGAGTTCGTGTTCGTCCAGAGCGAGTTCTATACGAAGGTTCTCCCCGATTCCACGCGCACTATCGATTGGGAAAAGCTGCTTGGTCTGGCGCCCGATTATGTGGTTTTTAACGGTCGCGAAGCGGAGTACGCACACCATCCCATCGACGTGCGGGTAGGCGAGCGCCTGCGACTCTATGTCGTCAACGCGGGTCCCAACCGTTTCTCGGCATTTCACGTCGTGGGAGCGATTTTCGATCGCGCGTACCTCGACGGATCGCTTGCGCATCCGCTCGAAGGCGTACAGACCGTCACCGTGCCGGTTGGTGGAGGCGCGATTTTCGAGACCCGACTGGTCGAGGCGGGAACGTATCCCTTCGTCAGTCACGCGTTCGCGGATGCGACCAAAGGGGCGGTCGGTATGCTCAAGGCTCACTAGCGCCGCTGCACGCTCCACCTGCCCGTCTGCTCCCCGCCAGACGGCAGCTGCGTCGTATACGTCCCCGCGATCGTGTTCCCGTTCAATTCACCGCTGAACCGGGTGAGCAACCGCGCCCCCGTTTGCGGATCAGCGTAGGGATCCAGCGTCCCGCTCACGTGGCCATGCTCGACACGCACGAAACGAATCGTGAGCACCGTGGACGCGGGTGGCTGATTCGCGCCCGCCCCCGCCACGTTCTGTTCGCGCCATGGCATGAGCGGGCGGCCCCACGCCGCCGGCACCATGACCACATCACCAAACGCGGAGTCCCCCGCGGCGCGCAGCGTGAAGCTGATGCTGCCGCTGCGGCCGGACTCGGCACTGCTGTAGTCGCCCGACCATTCACCGGCCAGCGCCGAGATATCGGCCGACTGTCCGACGAGGGGCACCGGCGTGCGGGAAGCGGCGCACGCGCCGAGCGTCAGCGCGAATAGCAGAGGGGGGAGTGGGATAGTGTTGTAGCGGACCATGATCGCCTCGCGGTAAATGGTGTGCGTCGTTACGCGCGACGGCGGGGCGCGTTGCAGCCGCTTAACAATGATACCAACCGCGTGAATTGTCACTGTGGCTGGCATGAAGCATCTTGGGCGCGTGACCCAACACCTCGAAGCGACCCGTATTCGTGAGCGATTCGAGCGACTGCTCGCCGCCGGCATCGCGATTTTTTCGCGGCACGACGTCGAGCATGTGTTGCAACAGGTGGTGGATGCAGCGCGTGAGGTGGTGGGCGCCCGCTACGCCGCCCTCGGCGTCATGGGCGAAGACCGGGAAACGCTTGTGCAGTTCGTCACCTCCGGTCTCGACGAGGCGGCCCGCACGCGGATCGGCGATCTCCCGCGCGGCCGCGGGCTGCTTGGTCACGTGATCCGGGAAGGCAAGCCCACCCGCACGGCCGACATCAACCGGCATCCGGAGCGCTACGGCTTTCCGCCTCATCACCCTTCCATGAAGTCCTTCCTCGGCGTTCCGGTGACGGGTCGAGGCGGGGTGTTCGGCAATCTCTACCTCACCGAGAAGATCGACGCCGTCGAATTCGACGCCGAGGATGAGGCGATCGCGGTGCTGCTGGCGTCGCAGGCGGCAGTGGCGGTTGAGAATGCGCGGCTGTACAGCGAGAGCGAGCAGCTCGTCGGCCAGATCCGGGCGATGCAACGGCAGCGCGATCTCTTTTTCGCGATGATGAATCACGAGTTACGCAACGCGCTCACGGGCGTGTACGGCTGGGCCGAGCGTCTCGTGAAACCGAGATCGCCCGAGGCGATGCAACAGGCGGGGCGAGAGGTGTACGAAGCGGCCGAACGCACGATCGTCCTCCTCAACAATTTCCTGGACTTGATGCGGCTCGACGCCGGGAAGGTGCGTCCGGTCATTCGCGACGTCGACGTGCCCGCGGCACTGCAGCGCGTGATCGCGGGGAGCGAGCCTGCAGCCGCCGCCAAACGGGTGCAATTGAAATCGGACGCGGACGGAGCGAGCGAGCGGCTGCACACCGACGCCGTGCGGCTGGAGCAAATCCTCGTGAACCTGTTGTCCAATGCGATTCGGCACAGCCCCGAAGGGGCGGTCGTCACCCTGTCGGTGAAGCCCATCGCCGGCGCGGCGTCCTTCACCGTCAGCGATCACGGCCCCGGCGTGCCTCTGGAGCTGCGTGATCGCATCTTCGAGCCGTTCGAGCGATTCGATCCCCATTCCGGCCTCGGCACCGGCTTGGGGCTGCCCGTGTCACGCCGGCTGGCGGAGGCGCTCGGTGGGACCCTTACAGTGGAAGAGACTGGAGGAGGCGGCGCCACCTTCATTCTGAAGCTTCCTTCATCAACCCTTTAGGAATGATTCAACGGGTCCCGGCTAGCGTGTCTTCATGAAGATTCTCGTGGTGGAAGACGACCGAAAGGTCGCGGGGTTCATCGAGCAGGGACTGCGTGAGGAAGGCTACGTGGTCGACGTCGCCCCCGACGGCGACCAAGGCACGATGTTGGCGCACGTCTACGACTATGACCTGCTGGTGCTGGACGTCATGCTCCCCAAGAAGACCGGCCTGCAGGTTGCCGCGGAGCTACGGCGCGAGGGACGCGCGACGCCCATCCTGATGTTGACGGCCCGCGACACCACCGAAGACGTGGTGCGCGGATTGGACGCCGGCGCCGACGACTATCTCACCAAGCCGTTCAAATTCGATGAATTGCTCGCCCGGGTTCGTGCGCTGGTGCGCCGCGGCGGTGCCGGCCGCACCGAGGTGTTGCGCTACGGCTCGGTGGAGTTGGACCGCCTGAAGCACAAGGCACGGGTGGACGGCAAGGGACTCGATCTCACGCCCAAGGAATTCCACCTCCTGCAGCATTTCCTGCTGCATCCCGAAGAAGTGGTACGCCGCACGGAGCTGCTCGAAAAGGTCTGGGACATGCACTTCGATCCGGAGAGCAACGTCGTGGACGTGCACGTCGGCAACCTGCGTCGCAAGCTCAAGGAGGCGGCCGGCCATGAGCTGATCGAGACGGTGCGCGGCGTGGGATTTCGCCTCCAGACGGGGGGCGAGAAGCGGTAGGTCTCACCAAATCGGACTGAAGAGATCTTCATTATCTTTTGGCCCCGTGTCTCTGACCCGCCAACTCGGTCTGGGTGCCGTTACCGCGCTCGTCGTCGGCGAGGTCGTTGCCATCGGGATTTTTCTCACGCCCGCCGGCATGGCTCGCTCGCTCGGCTCTCCTCTTTGGCTGCTGATTGTCTGGCTGCTGATGGGCGTCATGGCGCTCAGCGGTGCCCTGTGTTACGGCGAGCTGGCGGCGCGGACGCCGGAGGCGGGCGGCGGATACGTCTACCTGCGGCAGGCATACGGTCCCGCGTTGGCGTTCTTGTACGGCTGGAAATGCCTGCTCGTGATGGATCCGGGCATCACGGCGGCGCTCGCCGCTGGGCTCGCGAGCTACATCGGTTACGCGCTCGGTGTGTCCGGCATGTGGCTCAAGCTCATCGCGATCGGATCCATTCTCATCCTCGCGGCGGTGAATATCGCGGGCCTGCGGTTCGGCTCGCGGCTGATGCAGTGGCTCACCGCGCTGAAGCTCGGGGCGCTGGCCCTCATCGCCGTCCTGGCGTTCGCGCTGCACGCCGGGAGCTGGTCGCATTTCGTGCCCTTCATTGCGCAACACCCCGGGTCCGACCCGTTGCCGGGTGCGCTGGCGCCCGCGCTCGTGGGCGCGTTCTTCGCGTTCGGCGGCTGGTGGGAAATCAGCAAGCTTGCGGGTGAGGCGCGAGATCCGGCGCGGACGCTGCCGCGCGCGCTCGCGCTCGGCGTCACGATCGTGACCGCCATCTACATTCTGACGAGCACGGTCTTTCTGTATCTCGTCCCGCTCGAACGCGTGACGTCCGGTGAGACGTTCGCCGCACAAGCAGGTGAGCTGTTATTCGGTCCGGCCGGCGGGCGCGTCTTTGCGTGGGTCGTGATCGTCGCCGTGCTCGGCAGCCTGCTGGGGCTTCTCATGGCCCTGCCGCGCGTCTATTACGCGATGGCGCGCGACGGCGTGTTCTTCAAGTCGGTCGCCGCGGTCGATCCCCGCTTCGGTACGCCGGCCCGCGCCATCGCCATCCAGGCGGTGCTCGCCTCCGTCCTGGTCGCGTTGGGGACCTTCAATCAGATCATCGCCTACTTCGTTTTCGTGACGGTACTGTTTGTCGGCCTGACGGTAGCGGGGTTGTTTCGAATCCGGGGCCGCTCCTTGGACGCACCCTATCGCACCTGGGGGTATCCGTTCACTCCACTACTGTTTCTCGCCCTGGTAGCTCTGTTGCTGCTGCTGCTCGCCGGCCATAATCCGCTGCAGGCCGCGCTGGGCGTCGGCATCGTCGCCCTCGGTGCGCCGGTCTATCTTCTGCTGTTTCGCCGGCGGCCGCTCACCCTCGAACCTGTAGGATCGGATGACCTGGATTCGCACAGTCCCGCTACCCGAGGCGGATGAGAAGCTGCGTCGAGCGGTAGAAGCGCAGCAGGCGCTCTACCCCAAAGAGTACGCGACCCCGGTGCACCCCACACGCGATGGAACCTCCGGCATCGTCGCCTCGCACAGTCTCATCCCCGACGCGCTGTATCACGCCTTCGCGACGTTCGGCGCGTTGATGGATCCCGCGTTGCCGCTCACGCGCCGCCAGCATGAGATGATCACGACGGTCGTCTCCGTCACAAACCGCTGTCGCTACTGAATCGAATCCCACGCAGAGTTTCTGCGTCGGATCACGCTGGACGATGCGCTGATCGCGGCGCTCGAGCACGACTACACGAAAGCGCCGATCTCGGAGCAGGAGCGCGTCATGCTGGATTACGTGGTTCAGGTGACGCGCGATGCCACCCGGATCGGGCCTCAGCACCACGAGGGGCTGCGCCGCGTCGGGTTCGATGATCGCGCCATTCTGCAGATCACGCTCATCGCCTCCTGGTTCAATTACATCAATCGTGTGGCCGACGCCCTCGGCGTCGGTCGCGGGTGACACATGGCTGACACACGAACCGCGACCGTCGCCTGCCCGTTCTGTGAGACCCTGAACCGCGTGGACCTCACCCGCATCGGGCAGCATCCCAAGTGTGGGAATTGCGGCAAGCCGATTCTCCTCGACCGTCCGATCGCTGTCTCAGAGGCGACGTTCGATCAGGCCACCTCCGGGACCACGGTCCCTGTGCTGGTGGACTTTTACGCCGACTGGTGCGCGCCGTGCAAGATCATGGCGCCGTTACTGGACGATGTCGCGCGGCGCCGGATGGGACAGCTGCTCGTGCTAAAGCTCGATACCGACCGCAATCCCGCGATCCAGCAGCGCTTTGGTGTGCGCGGTATTCCCACATTGATCCTGTTTCGCGGCGGGAAGGAAGTGGACCGGCGGGTCGGCGCCATTCCCGCAGCCGAGCTCGACGCGTTGCTCGGGGTGTCTTAGCGCGCGAGCTGGCGCAGTACGTACTCCAGGATGCCGCCGTGCTTGTAATACTGCAGCTCCTGCGGCGTATCGATTCGCACGAGAACCTTGAAGCTGGTCACCTTGCCGTCATCCGCGGTCGCGGTGACGCTCAGCTCCTTTGGCATCTCGCCCAGGCCGAGGATGTCGTAGCGCTCTTTGCCGGTCAGGCCGAGAGTCGCCGGAGTTTGCGCGGCCGCGAATTGCAGCGGCAGGATCCCCATCCCGACCAGGTTCGAGCGGTGAATGCGCTCGAAGCTTTCGGCGATCACTGCGCGGACCCCGAGCAGCCGCGGGCCCTTGGCGGCCCAGTCGCGTGATGACCCCGCGCCGTATTCTTTCCCGGCGAGGACGATCAGGGGCGTCCCCTCTGCCGCGTACTTGAGCGACGCGTCGAAGATCGTCATCGCCTCACCGTCGGGGAGATGCACGGTGAACGGCCCCTCCGTGCCGGGCGCGAGCAGATTCTTGAGCCGCACGTTGGCGAAGGTGCCGCGCACCATCACCTCGTGATTGCCGCGGCGCGCGCCGTAGGAGTTGAAGTCGATAGGCTGCACACCGTGCGCGACGAGATG
Source organism: Gemmatimonadales bacterium (assembly GCA_035637435.1). Lineage (GTDB taxonomy): Bacteria > Gemmatimonadota > Gemmatimonadetes > Gemmatimonadales > GWC2-71-9 > 20CM-2-65-7. Next base: position 3,213 of record DASPXD010000203.1, on the reverse strand, counting down.
CTGGCCCGCCGGACTCGTTTTGCGAATCGATCCCGCGGGAGAGATGTGGTCGGTCGTGATACTGTCCCCCAGGAGACACAGCACGCGCGCGCCACGGATGTCGCGCACCGGGCTCGGCTCCTGGGGCATGCCGTCGAAATAGGGCGCCTGCCGGATGTACGTCGATGTCGGCTCCCAGGCGAAGCGGTCGCCTTCCGGGACCGGCAGGCTCTGCCAGCGCTGGTCCCCATCGAACACCTCGGCGTAGCTCTTGCGAAACATTGCCGACTTGATCGACTTCCCAATGACGTCCGCGACTTCTTTAGTGGACGGCCAGATGTCGCGCAGGAAGACCGGCCCATCCTTGCCGATGCCGAGCGGCTCGTTATGGAAGTCGATATCGATGCGGCCGGCGAGCGCATAGGCGACAACGAGCGGCGGCGACGCGAGATAATTCGCGCGCACCTCCTGCTGGATCCGGCCTTCGAAGTTTCGATTGCCGGACAGCACGGAGCAGACCACGAGATCGCATTCCGCGATCGCCGTGGATACGGCCTCGGGCAGCGGCCCGGAGTTGCCGATGCACGTCGTGCACCCGTAGCCGACCAGGTGGAAACGCAGCGTCTCGAGTGGCTTCATGAGCCCAGCCTTGTCGAGATAGTCCGTGACCACCTTGGACCCCGGGGCGAGGCTCGTCTTCACCCACGGTTTGCTGCGCAGGCCCCGCTGGACGGCCTTCTTCGCCATGAGCCCGGCGGCCACCATCACCGATGGGTTCGACGTGTTGGTGCAGCTCGTGATGGCGGCAATGACGACGGAGCCGTGCCGCAGCACGTGCTCGACGTCGTCGATGCGGAGCGTGGCGTGCGACGGCCGGGGCGGGGGCGGTTTCAGCCCTGCCTGACCACCTTCGCCCTCCCACCGTCCCACCGGGACGGCGTTCATCGCCGGCACCGGCACCGGCTTCACCAGCGTCGGCAACGCCTCCGCGAACTTGCGCGGCACCTCGCGCAATCCCACGCGATCCTGCGGCCGGCGCGGGCCCGCCATGCTCGGCTCCACCGTTGCCAGGTTGAGCTCCAGCATGTCGGTATAGGTGGGTTCGGGAGCGTCGGGCGTGTGGAACAGGCCCTGCTCCTTCATATACGCTTCGACCAGCTCGACCTGCTCGCGCGGGCGTCCCGTGAATTCGAGGTACCGCAACGTTTCCTGATCGACCGGGAATATGCCGATCGTCGCCCCATATTCAGGCGCCATGTTGCCGATCGTGGCGCGATCGGCCAGCGGCAGCGTCGAGACGCCGGGCCCGCAGAACTCGACGAACTTTCCGACGACGCCCTTGGCGCGCAGCATCTGCGTGACCGTGAGCACGAGATCGGTCGCGGTGGCACCTTCGCTCAGACGGCCGCTGAGGCGAAATCCGATGACTTGGGGGATGAGCATCGAGACTGGCTGGCCGAGCATCGCGGCTTCGGCTTCAATACCGCCGACACCCCAGCCTACCACGCCAAGGCCATTGATCATCGTCGTGTGAGAGTCCGTTCCAACGAGTGTATCCGGATAAGCCTGCGGTGCCTTCGTGTCGCTCGTGAACACGACGCGGGCCAGGTACTCGAGATTCACCTGGTGCACGATGCCCGTATCCGGGGGCACGACTTTGAATCCGGCGAACGTCTTCTGCGCCCAGCGCAGCAGCGCATAGCGCTCGCGATTGCGCTGAAACTCGAGGTCGGCGTTCACCTGAAACGCGGTCTTGGTCCCGAACTCATCGACGATCACCGAATGGTCGATCACGAGCTCGGCGGGGAGCAGCGGGTTCACCCGCTTGGGATCGCCGCCCATCGTGACCATGGCGTCGCGCATCGCCGCGAGATCGACGACCGCGGGCACGCCGGTGAAGTCCTGGAGCAGCACGCGCGCCGGCATGAACGCGATTTCCTCGTCCGGCAGTTTGCGCGGGTCCCAGCGCGCCAGCTTCTCGATGTCCCCCGGCGGGACCACGCGGCCGTCCTCGCGCCGCAACAGGTTTTCGAGCAGGATCTTGAGCGAGTAGGGGAGGCGCGCGACCGGAAGACCGCGCCGCTCGAGCGCATCGAGCCGGAAGATTTCGTAACTGCGCTTCCCGGCCTGCAGCGTGGCACGGGCGCCGAAGCTGTTCGCGCTCATTGCGGCAGCACCTTCACGGCGACGACGAAGTACTCCGTCTCACCGAAGCAGGTCGTCGGGATGCCCTTGTGCTGCTGATACGTGATAGCCACGCGTCTGCCGAGCGACTGATTGATGTGTTGCGCGACGTCATCATCGCGCACGGTGAAGTAGAACTTCTCCGGATTGGTGCCCGGCATTGAAACCATCGCGAGCTCGCCCTCCCACGTTTTGCACAGCCAGCCCTTCTTCGAGAACTTCTGGACGAATCCGGCGCGCTCGCCCTCCGAGTAGCTCCAGTTGAGCGCGGACCAGGTGTACAGCGCGAAGATCAGGATGGGGGTGAGGAGAATCCCCGCGATGATGACCTTGCGTTTGCGCGTGAGCTGGAACGTCCAGTTGAAAGTCACGGGCGGGAATCTACCTCGTACGTTTCGGCGCGATAAGGCGTGAAGCCCCGCGCGAGGTAATTCGGCAGCGCATTGGGGTGATCCAGGGTGCAGGTATGCAGCCACACGCGCCGGGGCTCGAGCGCCCAGGCGTCACGTACCGCGCTGGACAGGAGATGTTTCCCAAAACCGTGCCCGAACTCGGCAGCGACGATGCCGAAGTAGGCGATCTCCACCGAATCGTCCTCGGCGACCCGCCGCAGCTCGTACCAGCCGGCCAGCTTTACCTTCTTCTTCGCGCTCCCGCGCGTCGCGACGAACAGCTGAATCGCGGGATCGGCCAGGTGAGCGGCGATCTCCTTGTCGGTCCAGTCCCAGCGGTCCCGCCAGTGGAACGCCTCGCCCACGGTGCGATAACACATCCGGTAGAGCGCGGGAAGCGGCTTGGAGGCGCGGGCGATCGCGACGGCCGAAAATGCTCCAAACGCGTCCTTGAACTGGCCGCGGGTATGCAGCTCGAGATACGTGCGCGTCACCTGCATGGCTGGTATTATTATCGCATGACCTTCAACAAAATGGGCACGCTGCCCCTGCCGCTGGCGCTCCACCTCGCAACGCATACGGTCATCGGTTTGTTCTGCGCCTTTGCGGGCAGTCTCAATCTCATCGATCCCACGAAAATCTTTCCCAATGCCGTCAT
>DASPXD010000202.1:0-1613 GCA_035637435.1 Gemmatimonadales bacterium | reverse complement strand
TCTTCTGGCGCACGGCCTATCCCACGATCACCTGGTGGGATTCCAGCGAATACTCGACTGCCGCCGGGACGCTCGGCGTCATCGCCGCGCCCGGTTCGTTGCTCCTCACGCTGCTCGGCTGGCCGATCTCGCACCTGCCGTTCGGCTCGTCGCCCGCGCACCTGCTCAACCTTTTTGCCGGCGTACTGGCGGCGATCACCGTCGGGCTCGTATTCCTCCTTGCGCTCAGGATGCTGGCTCCACCCCACGTTGTAGCGGAGCTCGGACTCGCGCCGATCGCTGGCGCGGGGCTCGGCGCACTCGCGTTCGCCTTCAGCGATACGCTGTGGGAGCACGCCATCAAGTTCACGCCGTATGTACTGACGGCGGTGTTCACGGGAGTGATTCTGTGGACGATGCTGCGGTGGTGGGAGGAAGCCGATCAACCGAACGCATGGCGCCGGCTCGCCCTGCTCGGCCTGCTGTTCGGGCTCGATTTCAGCGTGCACCGGACTAACGCCTTACTCATGCCCGGTGTGCTCGTCTGGATCTTGCTGCGTCATCCACGTACCCTGCGCGCGCCGCGAGTCTGGCTGGGCGGGGCGGGCGGTCTCATCGCCGGTCTCGCGGTGCAGCTGTTGATCATTCCGATCGCGGCGTTCACACGGTCGTCGCTGAATTTCGGCGATCCGAGCACGCTGCCCCGATTCTGGGATTACATATCGCTCGCGCAGCGCGGCGGCGGGTTCCTGGTGCAATTCTTCCCGCGCAACGCGCCGTTCTGGTCGGTCCAGGTGGCCGATCTGCTGCGCGTGCTCGGCGCCGACTTCTTCTCCGTGACAGGACCGGCGGGCGTGCTCGGCGTGCTGCCGGGGATGGCCGCGGTGGGTGGGCTCGTGGCGCTGTGGCGACGCGACCGGCGCCTCGCGCTCGCGCTGAGCTGCGTGCTGTTCCTCCAAATGGCCGCCACGGTTCTCTACTTCAACATCCCGGCGCAGTATTTCCGGTCGTTCGATCGACACTACCTCCCCGTGTGCGTGACGATTGCCGTGCTCGCGGTCTACGGCCTGTCCGCGGGACTGCAGGCGGTGACCGCCGTGCTACGGACGCGGCCACGGGTACTTGCCATGGCGATAACCTCGCTCGCCGCGCTCGTCCCGGTGGGGCAGCTGATGCGCAACTGGCAGTCGCACGAGGCGTCTAACCGCTACTTCGCCAGAGATTTCGCCGCCAACGCGCTCCAGACGCTCCCCCCGCACGCGATCGTGTTCACAGCCGGAGACAACGACACGTTTCCGTTGTTGTACCTGCAGGACCTGGAGGGCCTGCGGCGTGATGTCACCGTGATCAATGTGTCCTTGTCCAACCTGCCGCGCTTCACGGAGCTGGTGCAGCGCCGAGAGCCGGCGTTCCCTGCGGCGATGAGCGACTCGGAGCGCGCGGCGTGGGCGAAGCGCGCAGGTCGTGACACGGCGCTCGCGATTCCGGTGACGGGGACGCCCGAGGTACTCGGTGTTGCGCCAGGGACCGCGACGCCCAAGTCGATCATACTCCGGGTAAAACCACAGTACGCGGCGAGGATGCTCCCCTCCGAAATCACCCTGGTCGATATCGTCCGCACTAACCGGTGGCGG
>DASPXD010000201.1:0-11412 GCA_035637435.1 Gemmatimonadales bacterium | reverse complement strand
GACAAGTGGCTTTGGGCCGCGCGCTTTTTCAAGACGCGCGGACTGGCGGCGACCGCGGTGAGTGGTGGCAAGGTGTACGTCAACGGCAGCCGCTCCAAGCCCGCCAAGCTCGTTCACGTCGGTGACGAGCTGCGCGTGCGACTCGGGCCGTACAACTGGTTCGTCACCGTGCGGGCGGTGACGGAACGACGCGGCAGCGGGAAGGACGCCCAGCTGCTGTACGACGAATCACCCGAAGGCCGCGCGGCCCGCGAGCGGCTCGCGGAAGCCCACAAAATCGCGCCGACCCCCACCTATCAAGGCAAGGGCCGGCCGACCAAAAAGGACCGCCGCAAACTAGAGCTTCTCGAGCCGGACGTTTCCTGAACCGGTTTCGACCGACAGGCGTCCCTTCCCGTCGCCCAGGGTGCCCGTGACATGATCGTGCTCGATCCGGCGAACCTGTAACGTCAGACCGCCGAGGTCGATGTCGCCGCTCCCCGTGTCAAGGTCCACCTCGGCGCCCAGCGTCGGCGGGACCTTCAGGGTGACGTCGCCGGACCCGGTCTCGATGTGGACCGAGCGGAACGTCGCCACGAGCGCGACATCCACATCGCCGCTGCCCGTTTCGAACGACAAGTCATCGCCGGACGATCCGGTCGCGTCGATGCTCCCGGAGCCCGTCTCGACGTGCACGTTGGATGCCTTGCCGTCGGTCAAGGTCACGTTGCCGGAGCCGGTGTTGAGGCGCAGGCTCGATCCCTGGACGCCGGCGACCGTGATGTCACCCGAGCCGGTCTCCAGATCGACGTCGCCCGACGCGGTGCGGAGATCGACGTTGCCGGACCCGGTTGCGACGCGGAGCCAGCCGCGCGTGCGATCGGCGGCGACGTCGGCGGAAGCGACGGACACGCGAATCGTGCCGTCGACGTTGGAGAGGACCGTTTTCCCGACGCCCAGGTGCAATGCGATGTTCTTGCCGGCCGGGAGGCTGACGCGCAGGTCAGCGTAGGCCTCGAGTCCACCGCGCCCGCGTCCGGTGATCCGCACCTGGTGCCCCTCGCGTGACCAGCGGCCGTGGCGATCGTGATTGTCGTTGTCGTCACCGAACGTGCCATCGTCGCGGACGTACATCGTGGTGTTCCAGCCACGGCCCCACTCCGGCATCGAGATGACATCGTCGGGATAGATGATCCGCAGCGCCTCGCGGCCGCGCAGCGGGCCCGATTGAATGTCGAGCTTCGCGGCGTCCGCGCCGCCGCGCGTGATTTCGACGACGACGTCGCTCCCCGAGCCGGCTTCGACCCGCAGCTCGCCGACGAGGTTGTACACGGCAACCGAATCGCCTTTGAGGACGTAGCGTGTTTGGGATGTCTGTGCGGCAGCGGGCATGGTGACGAATGCAACGGAGCTGAGCAGCAGCAGCGAGCGTGCGATCATAGCGGCTCCACAAGGAGTTGGCTCAAGTTGGATAGCGAAACGCGTGCAAGGGTTGCAGCTTTGAACCATATGCAAGATTGGCTGCTTTGGTTTCTGCTGGCGATCGGCCTTTTCGTCGGGGAGATGTTCACCGCCGGCTTCTGGCTCGCCTGCCTGGCTGTGGGGGCGGGCGTCGCGGGGATCGTCGGGTTGATCCCTGGCTTCGGGTTCGTCACGGAAGGCATCGCGTTCGCGGCAGCCAGCATGGCCAGTATGGCGGCCCTGCGACCCCGTCTGATGCGCTATTTCCAGCTCGGCCCCGGCTCCGAACTGCGCACCGGCGTGGATGCCCTGCTCGGCAAGACCGGGATCGTAACCGAGCGCATCGGCCCCGGGCTGCCGGGGCGAGTGAAAGTGGAAGGCGAGGACTGGCGCGGCGCCTCCAGTGACGCGACGGTGATCGAGCCCGGCACGCAAGTCACGATCATTCAGGTGGATGGTACGACTCTCATGGTCGAGAAGGAGCTCTAAGCGATGGGTCCTGGCACAATCCTCGTCGGCGCGGTGGTCTTCGGCGTCATCGTCTTGATCTCGAAGAGCATTCGCGTGGTGCAGCAGGCGCAAACGATGATCATCGAGCGGCTCGGCAAGTATCACAAGACGCTCGCCTCGGGGATCAACTTCGTGCTGCCGGTGATCGACCGTCCGCGCGCCGTGGATTGGCATCAGACGATCATTACCCCCGCGGGCGACAGCTACTCGCGCCGCTTCCGCACCGAGCGCATCGACCTGCGCGAGACGGTCTACGTCTTTCCGCGCCAGAACGTGATCACGAAAGACAACGTCGTCGTCGAAATCGACGCGCTGATCTATTCGCAGATCACCGATCCGGTGCGCGCGACGTACGAAATCGCGAACCTGCCCGACGCGATCGAGAAACTGACGCAAACCACGCTGCGCAACGTCATCGGCGAGATGGAGCTCGACCACATTCTGTCGTCGCGCGACACGATCAACGCGAAGCTGCGGGCGATTCTGGACGAAGCGACGCACAAGTGGGGCTCCAAGGTCAGTCGCGTGGAGCTCAAGGATATCAATCCGCCGCGCGACATCCGCGACGCCATGGAAAAGCAAATGCGCGCCGAGCGCGAGCGGCGCGCGACCATCATCACCGCCGATGCCGAGCGCCAATCACGCATCCTCTCGGCGGAAGGCATCCGGCAATCGGAGATCAACACCGCCGAAGGCGACAAGCAGGCGAAGATCCTGCACGCCGAGGCGGAAGCGGCGGCGCGGCTCAAGGTGGCCGAGGCCGAGGCGCAGGCCATCGAGCGCATCACGGCGGCGATCAAGGGCACGGGCGGCGACCCGGCGCAGTATCTGATCGCCATCCGGTATATCGAAACGCTCAAAGAGATGGTCTCTGGCCAGAACAACAAGGTTGTCTACATGCCGTACGAGGCCACCGGAGTGCTCGGCTCGCTTGGTGGCATTCGGGAGATGCTGGCGCCGGGCCCGTCCGACAAGAAGGCGTGAACCCACTCACGCTCCTCTCCGAAGAAGAACGGATGTTTCAGGGCGCGGTGCGCGACTTCGCCGAAAGCGAGGTCCGCCCGCGCGTGCACGCGATGGAGCAGGCCGCGCAGCTCGACCCCATTCTCCTGCCCAAATTCTTCGAGCTCGGCCTCATGGGGATCGAGATCCCGGAGGCCCACGGCGGCGCCGGCGGCAGTCTGTTCATGACCGTGCTCGCCGTGGAAGAGTTGTCGGCCGTCGATGCGTCGGCCGCCATCTTCGTCGACGTCCAGAACACCCTCGTCAATGCGCTGCTGCTCAAGTGGGCGTCCGACGACGTCAAGCGCCGGTACCTGCCCCGCCTCGCCGCCGATCTCGTGGGGGCGTACGCGCTGTCCGAGGCCGCCTCAGGCTCGGACGCGTTCGGGCTGCAGACCAAAGCGACCAGGCAGGGCGACAAGTGGATTCTCGATGGGCGCAAGCTGTGGATCACGAACGGCGCGGAGGCTCACCTCTTTCTGGTGTTTGCGAATGTAGACATGAGCAAGGGTTATAAAGGGATCACGGCGTTCGCGGTGGAGCGCGGATTCAAGGGCTTCAGCGTCGGCAAGAGAGAGGACAAGCTCGGCATCCGTGCTTCGTCGACGGCCGAGCTGATCCTCGATCGTTGCGAGGTGCCGGGAGCGAACGTCGTCGGCGAGGTCGGTGTCGGTTACAAGGTCGCCATCGAGACGCTGAACACCGGGCGGATCGGGATCGGCGCGCAAATGATCGGGATCGCGCGCGGCGCGCTCGACGCATCGCTCAAGTACGTGAAGGAGCGCCAGCAGTTCAACAAGCCGATCGCCGAGTTCCAGGGCGTCCAGTTCCAGCTGGCGCAGGCCGCGACCGAGCTCGAGGCGGCGCGGCTGATGGTGTACAACGCCGCCAGGCTGGAGGATGCCGGCGAGCCGTACACGAAAGAGGCGGCGATGGCGAAGCTGCTCTCCTCGCAGGTCGCCGAGCGCGTGACCTCGCTGGCGGTCGAGCTGTTCGGCGGGTACGGTTATACCAAGGAGTATCCGGTGGAGAAGTTCTACCGGGATGCGAAGATCGGGACGATTTACGAAGGCACGAGCAACATGCAGCTCAATACGATTGCCAAGATGCTCCTGAAGTGAGCAGAGTCACCTCTCGCGCCCGCCACGGAGGCCGTTCATGAATCGCTCGATGCTGGTACTTGCTCTCCTCTCCATCGTTGCCTTACCCGCGGCCGCACAAGGTCGTGGACCGAAGAAAGAGTTCGTCGTAGCCCCTAACCGAGCCGTCATCGCGGCCCGGGACGTGCTGGTCAGTAAGGGTTTCGAAGTGATTCGGATGCAAGTCGTGGGGAACGACCGCGTGGTATACTATCGCCGCGGCAACCGGGGGCGTGGCAAAGGCCAGGGTCCGCCGATGAAGCTGATCGTGCGCCAGGTCGGCGACCGGGTCGTGTTCGTGGACACGCCGGACGCGGTGCTGGTGGATATCAATGTGAGGCTGAAGCTGTAGCGACAAGGCTTCGCTAGACGTTACGGCTGAATCACCCGCACGAAGTCGTCTGTTTGGGTCGGCACGTACACACGCCCCGAGACGCGGTCGACGACTGCGGCTTTCGGGGTCGGTCCGACGACCAGTGTGGCAAACACGTCGAGCTTGGCGCCGTCGATCAGCGACATCGTGTTCTCACCGCTGTTCCCGACATACGCGACTCCCCGATCTGGATCGATGCCTACTGCCTCCGGCAACCTGCCCACGGGCAGCCGCGCGATCTCCTTGAAGTCCACCGTGTTGATCACCGACACATTGTCGTCGTCCCGGTTTGTGACATAGACGAGGTTCGTCCTGACATCCACGGCGACGCCGTACGTGCCCTTCCCGAGGTTGCGAATCTCACCCACCACCCGCGCGCTGCCGGGCTTGGGATCAATCACGACCACTTCCTGCAGCGTCGGAATCGCGACGTACACCAACCCGCCGTTCGGATCAAACGCAACGCCCACGCCCGGAGCGGGCAGGGGCACGACATCGGGTGCGGCGACCAGATCCTTTGACCCGTCGATGGGGACGAGCGCCGGCCCGCGTTGGAGCGGATCTGATGCAACGGCCACATAGATACGGTTGGTCACCTCGTCTACCGCGACGCCCTTGGGCCCGGTTCCAACGGGAATAACGAGACGAACGAGATCAGCTCCTCCGTCGATTGCCGCGACACCCGCCAGGCTGGAGACGTAGACCTGATTGGTGATCGCATTCAGCGCGACGCCGAACGGTGACTCGAATCCCGTGAGCTGCGGCAACACTTCTCTCTCGTCCACCAGCACCGAGAGGAGACTCGTTCCTGGTACGTACATCTTCTTTGTTTGAGTGTTCAGCGCGGCCGCGACCGGACTGAGACGAGTCACCGGAATCGCCTTGATCACGCCGCCGATATCGAACGGCTGGCTCTCGGCGCTGGTCAGGGTTCCGGACGTGGACACGATCGTATAGCCGATCCCCGCGGAGTCGATGGCCAGACTGGCAAACGACGCGACGCCGTTGACCGCCGCGGCATCGACGATGCCTTGGAGCTTGGCCGCGGGGTTCGGCGTCGCACCGAGCCGCAGCGACACGATGTCCTTCGCCGGGAGCGCGAGGTTGCCGTACTGGTCCTGGATCGCCACCTGCACAGTCGGCTCGATGCTGTCACCTGCTAGGGCGCGCGTGGGCTCCGTGAGGAACGCGAGTCGCGCGGGCGGAGCGGCGACGCTAGTGGCGCCGAATGTCTTCGCGGGCAACGTCCCCGAGCTCGCCGTAACCGTGTTTGTCCCAACCACGTTGCCAAGCGTCCAGGTACCGGAGCTCGTGAGCCCAGCGCCGTCGCTCGTGTCCTTCGCCGCGCCGACGACGCCGCCGCCCGTTGCGGCGAAATCCACGACGACACCGGCAACGCCGTTGCCAAATTGGTCGGCCACCTTCACAACCGGCACGGTAACGGCAGTCGCCACCGTCCCGGTTTGCGGATCGACTGACTGCTTGACGAGCTGCGTCGCAGCGCCGGCCAATGCGGTCGCGGTGAAGGTAACGGGAGAGCCCGTGAGGCCGCCGACCGACGCGGTCGCGGTCTGCACTATCGCCGTGGGCCCGAGCGTGCGTGTCGAGCTCGCGATGCCGTTCACGTCAGTCAGGGACGTGGCCGGGTTCATTAATCCGCCGGCCGGACCCGCGGCCCAATGGACCTGTACGCCTTGGACCGGCAAGCCCAGAGCATTTTTGACTGCAACCGCATAGACGCTGGCCAGGGCGGTGCCCACGACGCCGGACTGCCCGTCGCCGGCACTGAGCACCATGTTGGTCGCAGTCGTCGTGATGCCGTTTGCGCTGAACGTCATCGGGCTGCCCGCGAGGCCAGCCCCCGTGGCGTCGACGGTATTCAGCCCCGGGCCGACCCCGAGCGTCCAACCTGTTACTCGCGCGATGCCCAAGGTGTCGGTCGTAGTCGTGCTGGGTGCCAAAATGCCACCCAGCAGACTGGTGATGCTGAACGTCACGGGGAAGCCAGGAACTGGGTTTCCGTACTGATCTGCCACTCGCACGACGGGAGGTGTGCTCACCGCTTGGCCGGCGGTCGCCGTCTGCGTATCGATGCTCACGCGCAGCAGCTGAGCCGCCACATCACGGGTGCCGTTCGCTGTAAACAGCACCGGACTGCCGGTCAGCCCGTTCGCCGTCGCGGTGAGTGTGTTCTGCCCGACGAGCGTGCCGAGCTGCCAACTTCCTACTCTTGCGATGCCCGCAGTGTCGGTCACTGCTGACGCACCCGTCACGCTGCCGCCGCCCGACGTTGGGGCAAAGAGAACTGGCACGCTCGGCACCGGATTGTCGAACTGGTCGCGGACGAGCACCGCGGGCGCAGTGGGCAGGATTGCATTCACGATCGCCGCCTGACCATCCCCGGCGATCTGTACGACCTGAGTCGCCGCCCCGACGATGCCGGTCGCCGTGAATGTGACCGGCGTGAGCCCCGCGAGCGTCGCTGTCAGCGCGTTCGCTCCCGAAACCGTGCCGAGCGTCCAGCCGCCCACGGTCGCGGTGCCGGCAGCATTTGTCAGCTGCGTCGGCCCTGAGACACCGCCGCCGCCGCCGCTCACGGCAAACGTGATCAAGGCACCGGGAACCGGATTGCCGAACTGATCCTGCGCCCGCACCGCTGGCGCACTGCTCACGGCTGCGCCCACGACGGCGCTCTGGAAGTTGCCCGCGATCGGCAACAGCGCGGTCGCGGATCCCGCCACACCGTTCGCGTGGAACACGTGAGTGAGTCCCGCGCCCGTGGCGGTGAGTGTATTCGCCCCCGCGAGCGTCCCGAGAGTCCAGCTGCCGACGGTGGCAAGGCCGGTCGCGTCGGTAGTCTGATTTCCGCCCGTGACGCCACCGCCGGTCGGGACGAACGTCACGCTCACACCCGACACGGGGTTCCCCAGTGCATCACGCAGCCGCACGGCGGGCAGTATCGGCAACAGGGTGTTCACGGTGGCGAGCTGCCCGTCACCCGCGACAACCAGGAGCTGGGTCACCGATCCTGCGAGCGCGGTGACGGAAAACGTCACGGGGCTGCCGCTGAGTCCGTTGACTCTCGCCTCGAAGCTCTGCGGCCCGAGCACGGTCCCCAGCGTTGCCGTCGTGCGCGCGCGGCCTGTCGTATCGGTCAGCACCACCGAATCGCTCACGGCACCAATGCCCAACAACGGCCGGAACCGCACGGCCACGCCGGCGACGGGCAAGTTGTCCGCCGCTCGCACTTCAACTTCCAGCGGCAGCCCTAGCGGCAACCCGACCGTGCCACTCTGGCCGCCGCCGCCCGTCACGAGCAGCCGCGACGGAACGGGCTGGAAGATGGCTGTCACCGAGTCCCGGAGACCGCCCGGCGTCCGCGCGATCACGCGCAGCGACCTTCGCAGTGCCGGCGCACGCAACACGCCGTTGCCGTTCACGCGAGCCACCGTCGTGTCGCTGGTCGTCCAGGAGACATAGACCTGCGACACCGGCACGCCGGCCTGAAACGCCTCCACCTGGAAGCGCAGCGAGTCGTTGAAAAAGATGAAAGGCAGCCGGGGCACGACGACGATGCTATCGACGCCCGCCCCTGGCCCGACGTAGGTCAGCACCGGAATGTCGGTGGGTGTCGACGGCGTGACGCCGCTCAGCACTTCGACCGGCGCCGTGCCCGTGAAGAGCGGGATCGCCCCCGACATCGCCACGATCGAGACATACAGCGTCTCCGCCGACGAGATCAGCGGGACGCGCAGGTCGAGATCGATGGTTTCGGCGTCCGGAGGAAGCGCAACTGTCGTATCGGCAAGCGTATCGGGGGGTGTGGCCGGCCGCACGACGATGAAGCGCACGCCGTCGATCGCCAGCCCGAAGGACGCGAGGGCCGCGTCCGAGGGGAAAATCGGCGCCACGGCGAGGGGCGCGAACGCCGTCCGGGGCGCGGTGCCGTCCTGGCACGTCGCGAGCGTCAGGGCGAGTCCCGCCGTCAGCAGGACCCGCGACGCCCATTTCATGGAAAACCCACCGGTGGCACGCACGAGAGGCAGCGAATTGACCTCCAGCCGGAAGGCTGGTCAAGGCGGTATCTTTTGCCGTCATGCGCACTCGCACCGCACGCCGCACGCACGGCTTTACCGAATCGGTGATCCGCGGGATGACCCGGCTCGCCAACGAGCACGGGGCCATCAACCTCTCGCAGGGCTTCCCCAACTTCCCCTGCCCTGACGTCCTAAAAGACGCGGCGGCCCGCGCGATCCGCGATGACGTCAACCAGTACGCCATCACCTGGGGTGCTGCCCGGCTGCGGAACGCGTTGGCCGCGAAGTACCAAGATTGGTACGGTCTGCCCGTCGATCCAATGACGCAGGTCACAGTGGCCTGCGGCGCCACCGAGGCCATGGGCTCGGCGCTGCTGGGAATCATCGATCCCGGCGACGAAGTCGTCATTTTCGAGCCGTTTTACGAGAACTACGGGCCCGACGCGATCCTGTGCGACGCCAGGCCGGTGTTCGTCCCGATGCCCGTCGACGCCCCGCTCGATCTGGACCGGCTCGCGCAGGCGTTCACCACCAGGACGCGCGCGATCATCGTCTGCACGCCCAACAATCCGACTGGGCGCGTGCTGACGCGCGCCGAGCTGACCGCGATCGCGGAGCTCTGCCAGCGCCACGACGTGTTTGCCGTCACCGATGAGATCTACGAGCACATCTATTACGAGGGCGAGCACATCCCGATCGCGACGCTGCCGGGCATGGCCGATCGCACGATCACGATCAGCGGCGCGTCGAAGACGTTCAGTGTCACCGGCTGGCGGATCGGCACGATCGTGTCGCCGCCCGATGTCACCGGCGCGATCCGCAAGGTGCATGATTTTCTCACCGTGGGGGCGCCGGCGCCGCTCCAGGAGGCAATCGCGGTGGGCATGGAGACACTCGGCAAGGACTATTACGACGGTCTGGCGCGGGACTACCGGCGGCGGCGCGACATCCTCTGCGCCGGACTCGTCAAAGCCGGGTTCAAATGCCGGCCGCCGCAGGGCGCGTACTACGTGATGGCCGATTTTTCGGGTCTATCGGACCTGCCCGACGACGAATTCGCGAAATGGCTGACGATCGAGCACGGCGTCGCGACCGTTCCGGCCTCCAGCTTCTATTCGCGCGCAGAACTGGGCCGTACCCAGGTGCGCTTCGCGTTCTGTAAGACGGAAGACATGCTGCACCAGGCGGTCGAGCGGTTGCAGCGCGTGCGCGACTAGAGCGCTTCTTCAACCTCACGCAGTCCCTCTACGTGTCTCCCGATCTCGCCCGCGATCTCGCGCGCGAGTCCGAGATCCGTCGTCAGACTCTGGACCGTTCCGGTGCCGGCATGCAGTCGCAGCAGATTCAGGCGGATCGTTTCGAGTGCCGCGACCGCGTCTTTGAGCCGTTGTTGGACGAGATCACGCTCGGCGGTGAGATCGGCGACGATCCGGTCGTGCCGCGCCGCGATCGCCGGATCGGGACTGACGCGCTGGTCCGCGTCCGCCAACGCCTCCTGCAGCTCCTCGAGCCGCGCCCGCATTTTCTGCGCATCCTGCTCGAGTCGATGGACCACGTCAGGCAGATCGCGGAGCTGGTTGCGCGTCTCTTTGGGCAGCGACTCATACAGCTGCTCGGCAGCCATGCCCAGCGCGAGCTCGGTGGGCCGATGCGTCAGCGACGCCGGTAGCGCGCGCGACGGCGTGACGGCGCGGGCCAGTTTGAAGAGCCAGCGACCAATGCGGCCCGCCCACACCTTTCCCCAAAACTCGGTGTCGACGTCGCGCCGCCGCTGCAACAGGATCAAGGCCCCCGTCATCCCCCACATGCCGACAGCGAAGCCGATCATCACCGCCTCGGGGACGAACACGCCCACAAGGAGGGGGACAACCGACAGGTGCAGGCCGGCCGAGATGAAGCCACCCAGCCCGATTGACTTGAAGATTCGTTCGAGCCACGACGGCCCGAGCCGCTGACCACCGGCGCGTTCCTCGCGATCGCGATCCAGCTCGGCTTTGAATGCAAGCTCGAGGTCACCGTGGTCGAACCCTGCCTTCAACAAACGCCGCGCGCGCTGAATGAGGACGGCAGCAGGCACCAGCGTGATGCCCGCAGCGAACAAACCGTACCCGAGGGCGACCGAAAGGATGGGCGAGGCCGCCACGACCGCCCCGAGCAGGAGGAACGGGTAGAGGAGCGCTCCGGCATCGTCGAATCGGGCACCGCGCTTCACGAACACGCGTAGCGCGAGCGGGAGCTCGCGGCGCTGCTCCAGTGCGCGCGTGAGTTGATCGGCGAGAACCGAAGTCCCCTCAGGCCGGTCGTCACGATCCTTCGACAGACAGCGGTCGATCGCCTGCGCGATCCGGCGCGGCACACCGGGAGCAACAGACGCGAGCGGCGGTGCGGGCTCCGTCACCTGTTTCGCCAACACCTCCGTCGCCTTTTCGCCCTCGAACGGCAGTGTCCCTGACAGCGCGAAAAAGCCTACGAGGCCGAGCGAGTACAAGTCGCTGCGCGCGTCGACCACCTCGCCCAGCGCCTGCTCGGGACTCATGAACTCGGGCGTCCCGACCACTTCTTCGCTCGTGAGCCCACCCGCGCCGGCGACCACGCTCGCAATTCCAAAGTCGGCCACCAGCACGCGGCCGTTGTTCTCGAGCAAGATGTTGTCGGGCTTCACGTCGCGATGGACGACGCCTTGTCCATGGGCGTAGGCGAGCGCCCAGGCGACGTCCCGCAGCACGCGTGATGCCTCCGAGGGCGCGAGAGGTCCGCGGCTCCTGACGCGTTCCGTCAGCGTCTCGCCTTCGATGTAGGCCATCGCGAAGAACACGAATTCGCCGATCTCTTCGACCGCGTGAATTGGAATCACGTTGGGGTGGGAGAGCTTCGCGGCGGTGCGCGCCTCGCGCAGAAACCGCTCGCGCAG
>DASPXD010000200.1:0-3783 GCA_035637435.1 Gemmatimonadales bacterium | reverse complement strand
GCACCGCGTTCGCGGCGGCTATTGTATTACGTACGAACCGGGGCCGTTCAGAACCTGCCACGCCGGCCCTCTGTGGAGCCGGTCGCCGAAAAAAAATCGGTGAGCGCCTACCGGCGCCCACCGATTGTTGATTGAAACTACCTCTTACCGACTACTGCTCAGTGGTCGTGATCGTTCCGGTCGTGGTCGTCGCGGTCGCGGTCGACATCGTGGACGTACACGCCGATGCATCCGTTGGTGCTGCCGCATATCTGCTCGCCCACGGTCGTCGTGTCGCCGCCGGCGCCGACGATCCGGACAGGCGCCGATTGCGGGACGAAGATGAGGTTGCGCATGGAGTCGGCCGCCACCGAGTGCGAGCCGGACGACTGCGGGACGGTTTCGATCAGGACGCTGGTCGCGTCGATCACGCCGAGCACGGCCGCCTGGGTGGGTGCGGTCGGACAGGGCGCCGTTGTTCTGCAATTCCTGTTGGAGCCCGTGTAGTAGCGACCATCACCCTTGTTGAACCAGACTTCATCCGAGCCAACGATGCCGTTGACATGGGAGAAATGCTTGGTCGTCGCATTGATGACCAGCGTGCTGTCGTTAGTCGCATTGTTGGCCGGGGTGCAGCCCAAGAGCAGATTGTCGTGCGGTCCGACCGTGGCGCCGTTGGGTCCGCAGTTGCTGAGCGGTATCACCCCTGAGTTCTTGGCCGGGTCGAAGGCACCGAGCACGAAGGTCCCCGGCGTAACGGTTTCCGGATCGATCACCATCAGTCCGCCGTCGCAGGTTATTGTGTTACCACCTGCGTCCTTGCAGCCCCCCGGTTTCCCTAAATTCGGCACCGACACGTAGAAACGCTTGGTCTTGGGATCCCAGGCCGGCTGCTCGATTCCCGGCGTGTCGGGGAAAAGCGTGGCGCTGATAGTGATCCTGGTGACCTCGCGTACGGAACTGAAGCTGCGATCGCCATTCGCCTCGAACAAGGTTGCGAAAGGCGGTTCTGCGGCGTTATTCACGGTGAGCAGCAGTTCGCCATCCGTCGTCAGCGCCATTTCGTCAACTCGCGTGGGGTCGCCCGCGTCGCCACCTCGCCTAGTGGACTTTGTGTCCTTGAGAGCAGACGCGTCGGGTGCGTCGAGATCGAACACCTTGAGCGTGCTATCGCCGTCACCTGCATAGAGCCACCGGCCGTGCGTCACGACTCCGTCGGGTCCGGAGATATCGTTATTGACTGTGCCGTTCGCGTTGAGCTTGACGCCAACGAAGCCGCCGAGCTTCCTCGTGAAAGCCAGGTGTTGGGTGTCGATGATATCGATACTCGCGTTCGAACGATCGGCCAGATAGTACTCGGCACGGTGCGGATTGACCCAGCTGATGTCGTATGACCGCAGAGGATTGCCGGGAATCTGGACCGCGGCCAAGCACTTGGTCTCGGTCGTGGTCGGTGCCCCCGGGCCGGTGCAAGCGGCGAACGCCGCGCCGGATGTCGCGAGCGAGCCGACCCCGACCAGCAGCGGGGCCGCGACGATCGCGGCGAGTGAATTGCGGGAAGGGATTCTTGCAGACATGTGCTGCCTCCTATAGGTGGATTTGATAACGCTCTTTCGCAAGTGCGCGCC
The DNA here is from genome assembly GCA_035637435.1 of Gemmatimonadales bacterium. Lineage (GTDB taxonomy): Bacteria > Gemmatimonadota > Gemmatimonadetes > Gemmatimonadales > GWC2-71-9 > 20CM-2-65-7. Next base: position 2,176 of record DASPXD010000200.1, on the reverse strand, counting down.
GACCCAGCATCGGCTTGACGCGCCTCGCGCTTGCTTGTTACCCAGCGGGAAAACTGCTTGACCGTCCCTGTACGCGGCTGGCGCCCGGAAAAATCGCGCGCCCGGAAAGGAATCTCGCTCGATACGACGAGCGCGTTCCGAACCACGTGCGCTGGGTCAGACCCGCGCACTTTTAGAACTTATGGCTTTCCTCCGGTGCCGCTCTTTTGGGACGTTTGGATCGTGCCGATCCGTGTGCAAACTTGACGATCATAAGTGTGCGTTTGTTTTGGAATCCGTAGCTGACGAATTGCTGAAAGATCTTTGCACGGTCTCATTTCCCACGAATATCAACAGAACAACAGCTTGACGGGAAATCCTCAAGCGTCTTGCCAGGAAATCAAGTGTTTGCAGCAGTTTTCGGACGAGAATCGAGGCCGCGCCGTGACGGCCGCCTAGTCCTGTTGGCGGGGTGGAATGGATTTTTTCTTCGCCACGCATTCGACATATCCGCGGATGAAACTGTCGCGAAGCGCGATGAATTCTTCGTGAGTTTGAAATCTGCGCATCTCCGGCACCTGATTCATGAAATAGATCGTCACGATCACCGAGTCTTCGTCCGAGAAAATCTGCGTTATCGCCAGCGTCGTTCCACCCAATTGTTTTTTCCCGAGCGTCTGACCCGAGAAACCCCGATCGGAGAACTCGGTGAGCGCCGTGTTGTTGTCCGCCTTGGCCATGTCCGTCAGGTTCTGCGCGACGATCTCCTTATCCTCGGCATATCTCGAAGGGTCGGAACGTTCGGCCTTCAGGTTCGCGAAGTGAAGCGTCCTGGGAAAGGAGTAAGCCACGCGGTACCCGTCCACCACCGACACCCGCTCGCTTCGATTTCCCAAGCCCACCTCACGCCACGGTTCGGCGCTCTGCGGGCGGCGGTCCACAGCCACACCGCGGACCCCGCCCGCGAATCCGTCGCAGTGAATGTACGGTCGAAGTTTCGACGCATGTTCCGCTTGCGCCTCGTTGGTGTGTTCCCCCGCACAGGCGGTGCCGTGCGCGATCACAGCCGACAATAAAATCGAAGCTGCGCCTCCAGCGGCGAGCACGACACGCAGCACGCGACGGTTCGCCTATCCGGTTCCACCCACGTTAAGCGGTTTACCGCTCCCCCGCGTACAGCTTCACCAGCCTGTAAAGGAACTCGTGGCCTTCGTAGAGCGAGCGCACGCGGATGCGCTCGTTGAGACCGTGCACGCCCCCGCCGTCGGGATCGCGGAACATGCCGTTCACCCCGTAGGTCGGAATGCCGGCGTTGATGGTGAAGCGCCCGTCGGTCGCGCCCGCGAGCAGCGTGGGTACCACCGGCACGCCGGGCCACATCCGCGAACTAACGGCTTCGACCGGCCCGACGATGTCGCGCGTGAGCGGCGGCGGAGGCGAGAGGATCGGCTCGTGCGTCGGCGTGATCTTGATCTTGTCGTTCGCCAGAACGCGCGCCAGCGTCTTCTGCACTTCCGCGACCGGTTCTCCGGGCAGGATGCGGCAGTTCACCGTGGCGCGCGCGCGCTGGGGCAGGGCGTTGGTCGCGTGCCCCGCTTCAAGCATCGTGGCGACGCAGGTGGTGCGGAAGGTGGAGTTGTTGAGCGCGGTCGCAGACAGCCGCGCGATCGCCTCGGGATCGGGCGGGTCGCGCAGGATCGCCTTCATGTCAGACGCCGTCTGCCCGGTCTCGATCCGCGACATCTGCTCGAAATAGGCGCGCGTGGTGTCCGAGAGCCTGAACGGGAAATCGTGGGCGCCGAGCCGCGCGAGGCCGCTTGCGAGATGGGTGATCGCGTTGTCTTTCACCGGCAGCGAGCTGTGCCCGCCGGGATTGGTCACTTCCAGCTGGTAAGTCTGGAACACCTTCTCGCCCGCCTGGATGCTCATGCGCAGGTACTTGCCGTGCCCGTCGAGCAGGCCATTCCCGCCCTCGTTCAGCGCAAACTCGGCGTCGATCAGGTTGCGGTGGTTTTTAAGCAGGTACACGATTCCGCTGAAATTCGACGGGACGATTTCCTCGTCGCAGGTCGCAACGAGAATCATGTCGCGGTCCGGACGATAGCCTTCCTGCCGGTAACGGATGAGATTGGCGATGAACACCGCGACCATCGCCTTGTCGTCTGATGCGCCGCGCGCGTAGAAATAGCCGTTCTCC
>DASPXD010000199.1:0-1680 GCA_035637435.1 Gemmatimonadales bacterium | reverse complement strand
CGCGCGCGCGGCGGAGCTGGGTGAGCGGCTCATCGTGCGCTCGGTCGAGGATTCGATCCGCCGCGGCACGGTCAAGCTGCGCCGCTTCGATGAAAGCAGAAACGCCGCGCAGTCAGTGACGCTGCTGGAAGCGATCGCCGAATTGGGCTTGGACGCCGCGATCGGCGGCGCGCGCCGCGACGAGGAAAAGGCGCGCGCCAAAGAACGGGTATTTTCCTTCCGCGACGAGTTCGGCCAGTGGGACCCGAAGAACCAGCGCCCGGAGCTTTGGAACCTCTACAACACGCGGGTGGCGAAGGGCGAACACATGCGAGTGTTCCCGATCAGCAATTGGACCGAGCTCGACGTCTGGCAATACCTCTCACGCGAGCAGCTCGCCGTGCCCTCGATCTACTACGCGCACCGCCGGCCGGTGGTGCGCCGCAACGGCCTGCTCGTTCCGGTGACGGAGATCACCCCACCGCGCGCCGGAGAAACCGTCGAAGAACCGTCGGTGCGCTTCCGAACTGTGGGTGACATCAGTTGCACCTGCCCGGTGGAATCCACCGCCGCAACAGCGGCTGAGATCATCGCAGAGACGGCGCTGACGACCATCACCGAACGCGGGGCGACGCGCATGGACGACCAGACCTCGGAAGCCTCGATGGAGCGGCGCAAGAAGGAGGGGTACTTCTGAAATGAGCTTGCTTGGTGAAATCGAGCGTACTGCACCGGCGGTCGAGGACGTGTTGCGCTTCATCACCGCGGGCAGCGTGGACGACGGCAAGAGCACGCTGATCGGGCGGCTGCTGCACGATACGCGCGCCATATTCGAGGACCAGCTCGCCGCGGTCGCGCGCGCCTCGATCAAGCGCGGGCAGAATGACCTCGACTTGTCGTTGCTCACCGACGGGCTCGAGGCCGAGCGCGAGCAGGGCATCACCATCGACGTCGCCTACCGCTATTTCGCGACGCCCCGGCGCAAGTTCATCATCGCCGACACCCCCGGCCACGAGCAGTACACCCGCAACATGGTCACGGGCGCCTCCACCGCCGGCGCGGCGGTGATCCTGATCGACGCGCGCAAGGGCGTGCTGCCGCAAACTCGCCGCCACGCTTACATCGCTCACCTGTTGGGCGTGCGCCACATCGTCGTGGCGGTGAACAAGATGGATCTCGTCGGCTTCGACGAAACGGTTTTCGAGCGCATCCGCAAGGATTTCCTCTCTTTCGGTTCGTCGCTAGCCATCGCCGACCTGCGCTTCACCCCGATCTCGGCGCTGCGGGGAGATCTCGTCGTGGAACGCGGCGAGAGCATGAGCTGGTACCGGGGCCCCACCCTGCTTGCAGCGCTCGAGGAGATCGACGTGGCCGACGACGCCGACGCGCTGCCCCTCCGCTTTCCGGTGCAGCTCGTTGTGCGTCCTGGCGCGGGCAAGGATTTCCGCGGCTATGCCGGCCGGGTCGAGTCCGGGACCCTTTTCCCAGGAACCGAACTGGTCGCCCTGCCCTCAGGCCAGCGCACCGTCGTCCGCAACATCATCTCGCTGGACAAGTCCTTGCCTGTCGCTGTCGCCGGGGACTCGGTGACCGTGGTTCTCGCCGATGACATAGACGTGTCGCGCGGCGACATGCTCGCCGACCCCGCCCACCGTCCCCACGCGTTGAAGAGCGTCCGGGCGCGCATCTGCTGGTTGTCCT
>DASPXD010000198.1:0-1940 GCA_035637435.1 Gemmatimonadales bacterium | reverse complement strand
GCCGCGATTAGACGACCGGGGAGGCGATTTCGCCTCCCCGCAGTCCCCTGCAGCGGGTTGTGTAAACGCTCGGAAGCGGTTGAGCTTCATTCGGCGAAGCACCTAGCTACTTTCCGGTGCAGAAAGGGCCACAGAGATCGGCCAAGGATGCGCGATGAAGTTCCTGGCCAGGATCGCGGTGCTCATTTCCGCGCCCTTTCGCTCCACTGCGTGCACTGCGTCGATCCGCGAGCCGATCCGGTTCATGGTCCGGCCCGGCCGAGCACCAGCAGGTTGTTGGCGATGACCCCGAGCCCCACCCAACGCTGCATCCCGCTCTCGCCGCGGTACCGGCAGCGCCGCAGGCCATGACGGCGCTTGAGCGCGCTGATCCGTCCTTCACTTCCCGTTCGCCAGCGGAGGGCCATGCGGTCACCCCGCGAGCGGGTTTCGCGGGGCTGGCGCGGGAGCACGACGTGCCGGACCCCGCGCTCGCGAGCAGCGCGCTCGTTCGTCGCCGAAGCAAAGCCGCCATCGGCGACGGCGAGCTGCGGGGCGCCGTCAAAGAGCTCGATATGCCGATCCAGGGCGGGTCCCCACAGGGCCTGCTCCGACTGCCGGCGCTCACAGACCGCGTAATCGGTGATGAACTGAGCCTCGGCCTCCTGGATCTTCACCAGCCGCCCGAACTCCGTGGGCTTGGTCAGCTTGCCCTTGCGGATGATGTCAGTGTGCGGCTCGAACAGACTGACGACCTTACCCGGATAGTGCGTGTCGCCGCGGAGCACGCGGGCACGCGTTTGGGCCAGCACATGCCGGACGAGGTCGACCGTCGTGGCCAGGTGGCCGGCGGGGCGCTTACCGCGCGCTCGTGCCACTGCGCTCTCGGCTTGGCGCATCACCGTGCGCGTGATGCGCATGAGTCCCTGGTAGAGGACCTTCATTTTCGCCTGGCTCCGCGCGCGCACTCCCGCGGGCACCCGATGGCCGGCCGAGCGACTGCGCTGGGCGATCTCGAACACCCGGCGCGCCACACTGCGCGTTCGTTCGCGGACCTGCTCGCCGATCCGCCGCAGGCCCCGAGTGAGGACGCGAACACCATCGGCCAGAAGCGTCGCGTCCGTCGGGTAATGGATGTTGGTTTCCACGACGGTGGTATCGACGCGCAGGCGGCGGCCACGGATGACCCGATGCTTGCGCCCCAAGGCGACGAGTCGGGCGAGCACGTCCTTGAGCACGGGTTCGTCCAGAAGACGCGCCAGCCGGATCAGCGTTTTCGCGTCCGGGACGCGTTCGCCGTCGATCCGGCAGAACGCGCGATAAACCAAGCTCCCCCGCACCTCTCGCTCACACTCATCGAAGCTCCAGTCGGAGAGATGCTTGAGGCCGAGCATCCGCAGCACGACGGTGGCGGGCGTCCCCAGTCGGCCCCGGCGCCGACTCTGGGGATGACGCCGCGCCAGAGCCTCCGCCACACGATCGATGAGGACATCGTCGTCGAGCACCGTGTCGATCCGCCGAAGGGTAGAGTCCCAAAGCTTGTCTCCGTCGGGGAGGAGGACTTCGACGAGACTGCGTTGCCGGTACGCTCGCCGCACCATGGTGCCTCCGAGGAGGCTGACCGCGTGAGCCGCGTAGCGCGCGCTGCGAATCCGCGCCGCTCCCTCACGATCGCGAATCACCGCACCGATCGTCAAGGAAATTGGCGCATTCGGACGAGTTCCGACATCACCGCCCCGGATAAACACAGAATCAATCGTCTGTGTTTTGCACCGGAAAGTAGTTAGTTAAGGCGCCGTAGCGAATATTCCGATTTCCGCGATGTATATTCCTGCAGATCGCCTCGTCTCAGCGATCGACGCGAACGGGATAGCTAAAATCAAGACCGATCAAAACTACGTTGTGGTGAATGGTGCCGCCTGGCTTCTCCTCCTGATGGGAAAAGCTATAGCTGGTCCGCG
>DASPXD010000197.1:0-39151 GCA_035637435.1 Gemmatimonadales bacterium | reverse complement strand
AGCGCGATCACGCTGCCGCCTTTCGCGGTGCCATCGAGCTTCGTGATCACGAGCCCCGTGAGCGGCACGGCGGCCGAGAACTCGCGTGCCTGGTGCACCGCGTTTTGGCCGACGGTCGCGTCCAGCACCAGCAGCGATTCGTGCGGCGCGCCGGCCTGCCGTTTCCCGACCACGCGCGCCACCTTCTTGAGCTCCTCGCGCAGGCGCTCGTCCGTATGGAGCCGGCCGGCCGTGTCCACCAACACCGTATCGATGCCGCGCGCGAGCCCGGCGTCCACCGCATCGAACGCGACGGCGGCGGCATCGGCGCCCTTCCCCGAGTTGGCGCCGACGAACGGCACGCTCAGACGCCGCGCCCAGGTCTCGAGCTGCTCGGTCGCGCCGGCCCGAAAGGTGTCGGCGGCGGCGAGCAGCACGCTGCGGCCTTCCTGCTTGAGTCGCTGCGCCAGTTTGGCGACGGTCGTGGTCTTTCCAGTGCCGTTGACGCCAAACACAAGCACGACGGTCGGCGGTTTGTGCGACCGCGCGAGCGGCGTCGCCGCCGGGCCGAGCAGCTCGACGACGATACGCTCGAGCGTGGGCTGATCGACGTTCTTGGCGCGGCTGAGGCGCTCGACCGTCTCGTTTGTTGCCGCGACGCCGAAGTCGGCTTCGATCAAGAGACGCTGCACCGCCTCGAGCTTCGCGTCATCCGCGCCCGGCGTGAAGAAACGCGACAGCTGCGTCCACAGCCCCATTACGGCAGGCCCTGGCGACGCCGCAACGCCCACTCCGTCGCCAGTGCGGCGATCGCGATGACGAACAACCACCAGCGGTCCCGCAGTCCGACCGATGCCAGCCGGGCCGTCGCCTCACCGGGCTGCGAGGCGAGCGTGGGAGCGCGCGGCAGCCATTCATCGGAATAGGTCTCGACGGCGACGACGCCGCGCTCGGTTCCGCCGCCGATCGCATAATGATAGACACCGGGCGGCAGCCGCAGCTGGGCGCGGCCGGCGGCATCGAAGCGCAGCGTATCGAGGCGCGTCGTGTCGTCGCTCCGCAGCGTAACGGCGACGGGCCGCGCCGTATCGGCCGACACCCAGCGCCACACCGTGGGAAGTCCATTCGGCGCTTCGAAAGATTCCGGCACCACCCGCTCCCTCGTCCCCCGTCCCCCGTCCCCCAGCAGCCAATCGACCAACGCCGCGACGAAGCTGCGGTATGCTTCGTCCGCCGCGCCGCCGCGGAACGCCCAGCGCCACAGCCCCGCGGCACTGACCGTCGCCACGCGCTCCCCGTTGCGGCGCTCCAGAGTGAGAACGGGACGCGGCGGGCCGCGCCGGACCAGGCGCGCCGTGAGCGCGACGGTGGCCTGTGCGGAATCGCGCGGTGCCACCGCCACGGCCGTCGCGGGCGGCAGCGAATCCCACAGCACGCCCGCCAGCGCCGCAGTGAAGGGCGACGACACGGGGCGCTCCACGTACCAGTCACCGGGCTGCCCGTTCGTCGCCCAGATCACGCGCGCAACCTGCGCGGCGCTGGTGAACGCGCGGGCGCGCGCCGGGTCACCCAGCGCAATCACGAGGCGCGCGCCTTGTGCCGCGCGGGTGAGGTCGCCGCTCGCGACCGGGACCAGTGTGGCACCATCCCGCCAGCGGCCCGGCTCGGTTTCGACGAACACCCTGACCGGCAGGCGCGCGACGTCGGCGAGCGTCCGGGCGAGGAATCGCGCCTCCCAATCGGGCGGCGATGCGAAGATCACCGCGGCGGGATCGAGGCTCACGTCAACTACGAACTGACGGCTGTCGTCTCGAGGCTCGGCGTCACCGGCACCATCGAGGCGGACCTCGAGGACCTGCCAACCGGGACGGGGGAGGTGGGACGCGGGAAGGGTAATTTCCGTCGTCAGGACTCCGCTGTCGGGAAGCGTTACCGGCTGCGAAGCAAGGCGGCGGCCTTCAACCGACACCGCAACTGTGGCCTTACCCCTCCCCCGTCCCCCGTCCCTCGTCCCCACTATCCCGTAACTCACCTTGAGTCGGATCGTATCGGACCGCGTGACGTGGCGCGTGCCCTCAACCCGGGCAACGTATGCATCCCAAAACGCGGGACGTGGCGTGGTAATCACCCGCGGCCGGCGCAGCAGGTCGGCGGGAATGTCGGCCACGTCGTCCACGGCGCCGTCGGTGACGATGACGACCTCGCCGGCACGCGCGGCCGCCGCTTCCAGCGCCGGACCGAGGCGTGTCGCGCCGTCCGCCGGCGGCGCGGTGTCGAACGCCGCCACGCCGCTGCCGAAGCGCCACACGACGGCGCGGTCGTGCGCAAAGCCGCGGGCGCTGTCGAGCGCCGCACGCCACGGTGCGCCGCTCATGCTCAGCGACGCATCGAGCAGCACGATCGGCTGGTCGCCCGAGGGCAGGAGCCGGGAGCTGGCGGGATTCCAGAGCAGCAGCAGCAACGCCAGCACGGCGACGGCGCGCAGCGTCACGAGAGACACGTGAGCGCCTCCGCGATCGTGAACTTCTCGTCGTACAAAGCCCGTCCGACGCACGCGCCCGCGAGCCCGGCGGCGCGAGCGGCGCGCAGGTCGTCCAGCGAGCCGACGCCGCCCGAGACGATCACCGCGAGACCGAGCTCCGCGAGCTGCCGGGCGCCGCCCACGTCGGGGCCCGTGAGCTTCCCGTCGCGCGTGACTTCATTGTAGATGATCGTGCGAATGCCCAGGCCGGCGACGCGCGCCGCGAGCTGGCGCGCGGTGAGATCGAGCACGTCGCTCGTGCCGCGCGGCGCGACGCGTCCGTCCTTCGCATCGATGCCGACCGCCAGCCGCTCGGTCCCGTGGCGCGCGAGCAGCCGCTCGACGAGACCAGAGTCCACGGCGCCGCGCGGCCCGATAACCACGCGCGTTGCCCCCAACGTGAACATCTGATCGATGTCGGTTTCTTTGAATAGGCCGCCGCCGACCTGAACATTCACCCTGGCTGCCTTCAGCACCGCGCCCAAGATCCGGGAATTGTCCTTGCGCCCATAGGCCCGGTCCATGTCGACCAGGTGAATCCAATGCGCACCCGCGCGCGTGAACCAATCGAGCGCCGCGAGCGGCTCGGCCATCGCGCCGTGGGCACGTGCCACGCGCCCGCCTTCGACGTCAACGGCGGGATAGAGCTCCACGTGCGAAATCTGTAGTCGGGAGGGTTAGTCGTCGCGAGCGGCGGCGGCGCCGAGCACCGGTGCCGCGGCAGGCAGGCCCGTTGGCTCGAGCTCGGCAAGCAGCTGACCGCGCACGTTGTCAAACGCGGGCTTCAACTTCGACGGCACGGGCTCGCCGGCGCCGGCGTCCTTGCGCTGCGGATTCGTCGGCCGGCCATTGACCAGGAATTCGTAATGCAGATGCGGCCCCGTCGCGAGGCCGGTCGCGCCCACGTAGCCGATGATCTGCTGCTGACCGACGCGCTGCCCCACATGCAACCCCGACGCGAACCGCGAGAGGTGGCCGTAGCGGGTCCGAATGCCGTTCGCGTGGCGGATCTCGACCAGGTTGCCGTAGTCGCCATTGCGGCCAGCGATCATGACGACGCCGTCGGCGGTGGCGCGGACAGGCGTCCCGTACGCCGCCGCATAATCGGTCCCCTGATGGGTCCTCCAGCGCTTGAGAATCGGATGAAAGCGCCCGCCGAAGCGGCTCGAGATGTGGCTGAAGCGCAGCGGCGCGCGCAAAAACGCGCGGCGCAGCGAACGCCCCTTGTCGTCGTAGAAGCCGCTCTGGTACGCAAACGCAAAGCTTGGCGACCCGGCCACGTCAACGCGCGCAGCCAAGATGCGACCGAAACGTCGCTCCCCCTCGGGCGATTGCAGCCGCTCGATCAGGACGTCGACGCGATCGCCGGGGCGCAGATCGCGCGTGAAGTCGACTTCCCAGTCGTACACGTCGGCGATCGCCCAGGCGAGCGCGACGCGTTGACGGACGGGGAGAAAGGAATCGGGGATCGCGGCGTCCAACGCATCGTAGAGATTCGATTGAATGACCGCGGTGGTGCGGAGTCGCTCGGTCGCCCACGGGATGTCTTCGACGGTCTCGCGCCATCCCGAGTCGCCGCCGAGGCGCGTCATCACCAGATGCCGCTCGGGATCGAGGCGCACGCCCAGGCGATTGGCGACCGTCGCGCCTTTCAACCGGCGCACCTCGAAGATCAGTCCCGGCTGCATGCGGCGGGGGTTCAGCGTGTGCTTCGCCTTGAGGAAGCTGACGTACTCACGGCCGGTGATGCCGGCGCGCATCAGCACATCGGACAGCATCTCGCGGCGGCCGAGGGTGTCGGCCCATTCGTCGTACGCGCTCGTCACCACGATGGGGAGCGCAACCGGGACCTCGCGCGACGGCCACGCCTCGTGTGCGGCCCACACCAGCATCCCGGCAGCGAGCGTGCCGGCAGCAACGTAGTGACTCGCTCGCCAGGCCCCAACCATCAGTCCATCTGTCTCCGGATGAAAGTCGGAATTTCCATTTCATTCAGCTCGGGATTGCCTGGCGGATGCGCCTGCGCGGGACGTTTGGGCGCTCCTCCCACTTCTGCCGGCTTCGCAAATCCCGGCGGCGGCATGGGCGTCGGTCGCGCGGCACGGTCACGGAACGGCAGCACGCCGGCGGCGGGCCGCTGCACTCCCGCCAGCGCATCCGCCATGGCGCCGGTCTTGTCGAACCCCGTCGCAATCACGGTGATCCGCACTTCGCCGTGCATCGCGGGATCATTCACGGCGCCGAAGATGATCTCGGCCTCGTCGCCCGCGGCATCGTGAATCGCTTCGCTGATCTGCGTCACTTCGCCGAGCGTCAGGTCTTCGCCGCCCGTGATGTTGATCAGCACGCCCGTCGCGCCGGCGATCGAAATGTTGTCGAGCAGCGGGCTGGAAATCGCCTGCTGCGCCGCTTCCATGGCGCGGTTCTCGCCGCGTCCCTGGCCCGTCCCCATCAAGGCCGCGCCGCCGTTCTGCATAACGGTGCGGACGTCGGCGAAATCTACATTGACGAGACCGGTGACACAGATGAGGGCCGAAATCCCCTGCGTCGCGTGCAGCAGCACTTCGTCCGCCTTCTTCAGCGCATCCTGGAACGGGATGCCCTTGCCGACCACGGCGAGCAGCCGCTCGTTGGGCACGACGATCATCGTGTCCACGTGCTTGCGCATCTCCGCGATCCCCATCTCCGCCTGACGCATGCGCTTGCGACCCTCGAACAGGAAGGGCTTGGTGACGATCCCGATCGTCAGCGCGCCGAGATCGCGGGCGACCTGCGAGATGATCGGGGCCGCCCCCGTGCCGGTGCCGCCGCCCATGCCGCAGGTGACGAACACGAGGTCCGCGCCTTGCAGGGAGTGCAGCACCTCGTCGCGGTTCTCTTCGATGGCCTGGCGGCCGATTTCAGGTCGCGCGCCCGCGCCGAGCCCGCGCGTCAGCTTCTTGCCGATCTGGACTTTGACGTCGGCTTTGTTGTTGAGGAGCGCCTGGGCATCGGTGTTCACCGAGATGAACTCGACACCGCTCACGTGCTCGTCGATCATGCGGTTCAGGGCGTTGCCGCCGCCCCCGCCGACGCCGACGACTTTCATGCGCGCGTTCTGTGTAACGGTTTCTTCGAGTTCGAAGATCATGGTTCTCCCCTAGGGCTCAGAAGAAGTCCTGCAACCATCTCTTGAGAGGCGCAAACAGCTTCTCGGGGCGGCCACCGAACAACACGCCGGGCGCGCCTCCCTGGGCGCTCTTGCGCGCCGCGTACAACACCAGACCGACCGGCACCGCGTAGCGTGGCGCTTGCACGCTGTCCACCAGTCCCGAAATGCCCAGCTCCGGATGGCCCGCGCGCACCGGCACCGCGAACACCTCGCGGGCCAGCTCGACCATCCCCGGCAGGTGCGCCGTGCCGCCGCTCAGCACGACGCCGGCGGGCAGGCGGCCGCCGCCGTACCCGGCGCGCTCGAACTCGCGGCCCACCAGCTGGAAAATCTCATCCATGCGCTGGTGGATGATGTGAGCGACCAGCTCGCGGGAGGCCGTGCGCGCACCCTGTCCCTGTGTCGACGGCAGGCTGATCATTTCGCCCGCATCGACCAGCGGGGTGTACGCCGCCCCGTGCCGCTCCTTCAGTCTTTCGGCATCCGACTGCGTCACGCCGAGGCCCTGCACCAGATCGCTCGTCACGTGCGCGCCCGCGTACTTGAGCGACGCGAGATGCCGGATCTTGCCTTCGTGAAAGATCGCGACGCCGGTCGAGCTGCCGCCCACTTCCACCAGGGCGACGCCCAGCTCTTTCTCGTCATCGGTCAACACCGCGTACGACGCCGCGAGCGGCTCGAGCACCAGGTCGGCGACGCGATAGCCCGCGCGCTGCACGCTCTTGCGGAGATTCTGCGCCGCCGTCGCCTGCGCGGTGACGAGATACATCTCCACTTCGAGCCGTGTCCCGGTCATGCCGACCGGATCCGAGATGCCGTGCTGCTGATCGACGACGTACTCCTGCGGAATGTCGTGCAGCAGCTCATGATCCCGACCCAGCGACACCGCCCGGGCGACTTCGTTGACCCGGGCCACGTCCTGCAGCGAGATCTCGTCCCCGCTCACGGCGACGACGCCGCTCGAGCCGCGCGCCGACACATGCTCGCCGGCGATGCCGCACGTCACGTCCGGCACCCGCGCGCCCGCCATCCGCTCGGCGTCCTTGAGCGCGGCCGCGACCGAGCGCGTCGTTTCGTCGATGTCGCGCACCATGCCGCGCCGCACGCCGCTGTTCTTCGCGAGCCCGACGCCGAGGATCTTCGCGAGCGGGGCGCGCGGCAGGTCGCCCGCGAGCTCCGCGATGACGGCGCACGTCTTGGTGCTGCCGAGGTCGAGGCCGGCGACGAGGCGGCGGTCCGCCATCAGGCGCTCCGCGCACTCCGGCGCCGCACGACGACCTGTCCGGCGTACCGGCCGTCGAGCTCCGCGTAGGGGCGCGCTTTCGCCGCCAGATCCCTCGCCACCAGCATCACCGCCTCGATCACCTCCGGCCCCGCATCGCGGGCCAGCAGCACGCGATGCGCGCCCAGCTCGAGAAGCACGTCACCGCGCGGCGCATTCACCCGCGCGGCATCGATCGATTGAAACAGCGCGGGATCGAACGCTTGCACCCGCGCCAACAGCCCGACGACCCCACTGTCCGCCGCCCGCACGATCGGGAGATCGAGTCCCGCCGGATCGAAGGGCATCGCCCGCCCGTCCGCCGCGACCGGCGCCAGCGCGCCGCGACCGTTCGCCACCAGCGCCACCGGCTCGACCTCGCGCACGATCACCTTCAGCGAGGCCGGCGGGCGGCGGATGACCGAAGCATCGGCAACACCATCCAGCCCGCGCAAGCGCTCGGCGAGCACGCGCGTATCGTCGAAGACGCTGGCGCGGGGCGACAGCCCCAGCGCCGCCAAAACCTGATCGGCATCCAGATAGCGGATGCCGACGAGCTCGACCTGCCGCACGCGGAAGAATGCCAGGCGGCGCAGCGCGAGCGGCGCCGCCATCCACATCGCCATCACCAGCAGCGCCGCGCCGGCCCACAGCAACACGCGCCGGGACTGCCGCGGCCACTTCACGCGACCGCTCCCTGCTCCCGGCTCCCGTTCCCCAGTATTTGCAGCAGCTCAGGTCCGACCCGCGTGATATCGCCCGCCCCCAGCGTGAACACGACGTCGCCGCCGCGCACCGCGCGGGCGATATGCGTCGTCAGCCCCGCGCGATCGCGCACCGCTACCGTCGCGGCTCCCGCGCGCGTCGCGCCGCGCACCACGAGGTGATGCGTCACGCCGGCGAGCGGTTGCTCGCGCGCTCCGTAGATCGGTGCCACGACCACCATGTCCGCCGCGGCGAGTGCCTTCCCCAACGCCTCGCCATGCAATGCCGTCCGTGAATAGAGATGCGGCTGAAACACCGCGACCACGCGCCGCCCGGGAAACGCCTGCCGCGCCGCCGCCAACGTCGCCGCCACCTCCGTCGGGTGATGCGCGTAATCGTCGACGACGGTCACGCCACCCGCGTCACCCAATCGCTCGAAGCGCCGTCCCACACCGCGGAACGCCGCCAAGGCGTCCGCGCCGGCCTGCACATCCGCGCCCAGCGCCTGCAGCACGCCGAGTGCGGCGGCCGCGTTGCGCACGTTGTGCATGCCCGGCACCGCGAGCTGCAGCTCGACCGTGTGGCCGCCCGGCAGCGCGATCGTCGCCCGCGAGCCGCCCGGCTCGAGTCGCACGCCGCGAATGCGCACGTCCGCCGTCGCACCGAGGCCGACGCGCCACACCGGCGCGCTGACTTGCAACGCCACGCGGTCCGCACCGACGTCGTCCGCGCCGACGATCACCCGTGCCGCGCGGCCCGCAAAATCGGCGAACGCTTGCTCGAGCGCGTCCACGCTGCCGTAGCACTCGAGGTGATCCGCTTCGACATTGTTTACGACCGCGATCGTCGGCTGCAACGACAGGAAGGCCTTGTCGTACTCATCGGCCTCCACGACGAACAGCTCATCACCGCCGATGCGGGCGTTGCCGCCCCAGGCAGCGACACGGCCGCCGGCGAGTCCCGTGGGGTTTCGCCCGGCGGCCGTGAGCGCCTCAGTCAGCATGACCGTGGTGGTCGTCTTGCCATGCGTGCCGGCAACCGCCACGAGGCTCGCGCCACCGCCGGACACCAGCTCGCCCAGCGCATCGGCGCGACGCACGACCGGCAGGCCCAACGCCCGGGCCCGTTCCAATTCTGGATGCTCTCGCGGGACTGCGGCCGTCACGACAACGGCCCGAACCCCCTCCACATGGCTGGGATCGTGGCCCCGCCAAACACGCACGCCCAAGGCGGTGAGATCATCGACACCAGCCCCAGAAGTCTCCGAATCACAACCAGTTATGACGACTCCCCGGTGCGCGGCAATCATCGCCAGGGCGCTCATCCCCGCCCCAGCTATGCCCATGAAGTGGATGGGTCGGGGATCCCCGGTTAGAAACAAGGTCATCTGTGGGGAGCTAATATAGGAAATTTACTCAACTTGCGAAAGCTCTAAAACCTTTTCCATGATGGTTCGGGCGGCGTTCGGGTGCCCCCGTTTTCGGGCACTGCGGGCCAATTCCTCAAGCCGGACCCGGTTCTGGACCAGCGCCGTGATGGTCCTCGCAAACGACTCGGACGCGAGCTCGCTCTCGAGCAGCAAAACACTCGCGCCGGCGTTCGCCAGGGCGCGGGCATTGAACGTCTGATGATCCGCCGCCGCCGTCGGCAGCGGCACCAACACACTCGGCTTCCCCCACGCGCACAGCTCCGCCACCGTCATCGCGCCCGCGCGCGCGACGACGAGATCGGCGGCGGCGTACGCCGGCGCGATCGGATCGAAGAATCCGCGGACCACGACGCGCCCGGGCACCGCGAGGGCGGCGTAGCGTGATTCGTGCGCCGCGCCGGTACCCCAGAGCAGATTCACGTCGCGCAGCAGCTCGAGTCCCAGCGCGCGCGCGACAGCCTCGTTAAGCGCGCGCGCGCCCTGACTCCCGCCCACGACGAGCACCGTGCGCCGCTCGGCGGCCAAACCGAATTCGCGGCGTGCCGCGACGGCGTCGACCCGGCCCGGCGGCGTGATCGGATTGCCGAACACGAACACCGGTGTTCGTGGGCCGGGCGAGAGCCGCAGATTCGCTTCCGGAAATCCGAGGTGCACCTGCCGCGCGCCCCGCGCCAGCCAGCGCGTCGTGAGTCCGGGGAACGCGTTTTGCTCCTGCAACGCGGTCGGAATGCCGGCGCGCTGGGCGCGCCACACGACGGGCCCCGCCGCATAACCGCCGGTACCGATGACGATCGCCGGCTGCTCGTCCTGCAACACGCGTCCGGCCGACCGCCAGGCACGCAGCGCGATCATCGGCCAGCGCAGGTTGCGCCACCACGCTCTGCGGTAGAACGGCTCCATCGGGAGCAGATGGAATCGGAAGGGATGGCGCGGCAGGATCTGGGCTTCGATGCCACGCGCCGCGCCAACTAAAGCGACGTCGTGGCCGAGATCGGCGGCGACGCGCGCCAGCGCGAGCGCGGGCATGAGGTGGCCGCCGGTGCCGCCGCCGGCGATGAGAAGCTTCATTGCGAACAATTGCGGATTGGGGATTGCGGATTGCGGATTGTAAAGGTGGGGTTCGAGCGGCATGAAAGCGTTTCGACGCCGGCCTTGAAATTCCGCAATCGGAAATCCGCAATCCGCATTATGCCTTCCGGGCTCGCCCAACACTCGCCAACACACCCGTCGCCGCGAGCGCAACAATCAGTGACGAGCGCCCATACGACATGAACGGCAGCGTCACGCCCGTCGCCGGAATCACCGCCAGGGTGACGCCGATGTGCAGCACGACGCTCAGGCCGATCATCACGCTGATGCCCGTCGCGAGCAGTTGCCCGAAGGGATCGGCGGCGTGGCGCGCGATGCGAAAGCCGAGCCAGACGAACGTCCCGAACAGCAGCGCGATCATCACCACGCCGAGGAAGCCCCACTCCTCGCCGATCGTCGAAAAAATGAAATCGGAATAGGCGTACGGCAGGTAGCCGAGCTTCTGTTGCCCCTGGCCGAAGCCCGCGCCCAGCAGCTGTCCCGCGCCGATGCCGGTGAGCGATTGCTGCACCTGCCAGGTCGCTTCCGTGGGGGCGGCGCCGGGATTCAGAAACGTCAGCACGCGCGCGAGCCGGTACTGCGCCGTCGCGACGGCGCCGTAGAGCAGCGGCCCGGCCGCCACGCCGAGCGCGAGGAAATGCCCGATGCGCGCGCCGGCGGTAAACAGCACGCTCCCCGCCAGCACGGCGACGAGCAGCGCCATCGACAGATGCGGCTCGAGGAAGATCAGACCGACGACCGGCCCGAGAATGACGACGAAGGGCAGCACGCCGAGCTTGAAGTCGCGCAGCTGCTCCCCTTTCTTCGCGGCGAGCATCGCGCACCACACCACGACCGCGAACTTGGCGAGCTCCGATGGCTGCAGTGTCAACACGCCGAGGTTCACCCAGCGGCGCGCGCCATTGATCGTCGGCGTGATGGGATGGGTGAACGGCAGCAAGGGAATGAGCAGCAGCAGGACGGTGACGCCGAGCAGCGGCCAAGCCCAGCGCCGCCAGCGGTGATAGTCCAGGCGCGCGAAGACAACGGCCAGCAGGCCGCCGACGGCGGCGCCCACCGCCTGGCGCAGCGCGAAGCTCGCGCCTACCTGGCCACCGGCGGTCGTGACGAGACTCGACGCGCCGTACACCGCCGCCAGGCCGAATACGACGAGCACGGCCGTCACGACGGCGAGCAACCGCCCTTCCCAGGTCACTGTGCTTCGACTAGTCGCCGGAATGTGGCCCCCCGCTCCTCGTAGTTCTTGAACATGTCGTAGCTCGAGCACGCGGGAGACAGCAGGACGGCATCGCCGCGTTGCGCCGCCCGCCGGGCCCGCTCGATCACATCCTCGAACGTCGTGCCGCGTTCGAGCGGCACCTTGCCTGTGAGATCCCGCTCGATGAGTGGCCCTGCTTCACCAAAGGCGATCACGAGCCGGCAGCGATCGGCCAGCAGCGGGGCGAGGCTGGTATACGGCTCGCCCTTGTGCCGGCCGCCCAGCAGCAGGACGTACGGCCGCTGCATCGCGATCACGGCCACCGTCGTTGCCGCGATGTTGGTCGCCTTGGAATCGTTGATCCACAGGACGCCGTCCACTTCACGCACCGGCTCGAGGCGATGTGGCAGCGGCCGGAACGAGCGCAGCCCCTCGGCAATCAAGGGCGTGGGTACGCCGGCTTCGTGCACCGCGAGCGCGGCGGCCAGCGCATTCGCCACGTTGTGGTCGCCGAGCAGGTGCAGGTCCTCGCGCTCGAGCAGCGCCTCTCCGCCGAGCCGCAATGTCCGGCTGCCACTGTCGTACCAGGCATCGCTCTTCTTCAGGAGCGAGAAGTGCACCCGGCGCCCCGCGACCCCCTGGGCGAGCTTGAGGACCAACGCGTCGTCGGCATTCAAGACCCACACGTCGTCATCCTCGGCGTTGCGAAACAACAACCGCTTGTCCGCATAGTAGGCGTCCGCCGACGGGTACCGGTCCAGATGATCGGGCGCCAGGTTGGTCAACAGACCCACATCGGGGGCGAAGTTCGGGCTGTCGTGCAATTGAAACGAGGAGACCTCGAGGCTGAGCCATTGGAAGCGTTCGTTCGACAGCGCGAGATCGGTCACGGGCCGCCCGATGTTGCCCGCAGTCGTCGCGCGTAGGCCGGCAGCACTCAGCAAGTGCGCGACGAGCGCCGTCGTCGTGGTCTTGCCGTTCGTTCCCGTGATCGCGATGCTGCGCGTGCCGGGCTGCAAGGCCGCGAGGGCGCGGAAGCCGAGATCGAGCTCGGAGACGATCTCCACGCCGGCATGCCGCGCGGCGGTCAGAACGGGTGCGTCAGGCGGGACACCCGGCGAGACTACTACACCGGCGGCCTGGCGAATCTTGTTGACGTCGTGGCGGCCGATTTCGACGTCGATCCATGGCACACCCTTCAGCGCTTCGGCGGCCGCGCCGGCGTAGGGATGGTCGGACGCGTCGCTCGCATAGACGCGCACCCCCTCGCGCGCCAGCAAGCGCGCGGCGGCGACGCCACTCTTGCCGAGCCCGACGATCGCCACCACGCTCCCCGCGCGACGCCAGGCATCGGGTACGAGCCGGGGGGTTGGGGATACCTGCTCGATCATCGCACCTTGAGCGTGGCCAGCGCGATCATCGCGCACAGCACCCCCAGGATGTAGAAGCGCATCACCACCTGCGGCTCCGCCCAGCCGAGTTTTTCGAAATGGTGATGCAGCGGCGCCATGCGGAAGACCTTATGCGCGTCGGCGTATTCCCTGCCGTATCGCCGCTTGCGCCATTTGTACGTGGTGGTCTGAATCAAGACCGACAGCGTCTCCGCGGCGAAGACCGCGCCCGCGATCAACAGCAGGAACTCGGTCTTGAGGAGAATCGCAACGGTGCCGAGCGCGCCGCCGATCGCCAGCGCACCGGTATCGCCCATGAACACCTGCGCCGGATGCGCGTTGAACCACAGGAAACCGAGCGCGGCTCCCATCAGTGCGCCACAGAAGATCGCGAGCTCACCCGCTCCCGGGAGGTAGAGCACGAGCAACCACCGCGTCGCGTCCACACGGCCGAACAGATACGCAAAGATCGCGAACGCGCCGGCGACGATGACGGTCAGTCCCGACGCGAGCCCGTCCAGTCCATCCGTCAGGTTCACGGCATTCGAGCTGGCGGTGGTCACGAACGTCACGAACAGAAGGTAAATGGGCCACGGCAGCACCAGGACGATGTACTTGAAGAACGGCAGCTGCGTGGCGGAGGGGTCGACGCTGTTCGTGAGCGGAAACAACAGGAGATACACGGCCAATCCGACGCCGAAGGAGATCTGGCCGGCGAGCTTCCAGCGGGCGACGAGCCCCTGCGACTTGCCGCGCACGATTTTCAGATAGTCATCGAGGAATCCGATCAGCCCCATCCACAGCGTGGCAATGACGGCCACGATGACGTAGCGGCTGTCGAGCCGCGCCCACAGCAGCGTCGGCACGACGGTGGCCAGAATGATGATCAAGCCGCCCATCGTCGGCGTGCCGCGCTTGCCGTGATGGCTGGCCGGTCCCTCGGCACGCACGATCTGGCCGATATGGTTCGCGCGCAGCTGGCCGATGATCCAGGGGCCGACGATGAAGGCGAGGAGCAGCGCCGTCACGGTCCCGCCCGCGACGCGGAACGTGATGTAATTGAAAAGATTGAAAATGATGTGCTGGCGTGCGAGCGGCGCGAGGAGATGATAGAGCATCAGGTCAGGTAGTTGAGGACACGTTCCAAGGCGACTCCTCGTGAAGCTTTGAGCAGTACCAGCTCGTTGCCCCGCAGCGCCGACTTCAGCTTGGGTCCCAGCGCGTCGGCATCGGGAGCGGTGATCAACCGCCCCCCCAACGCCTCCCGCAGCGACTCGAACACCCGCGCGAACGTGCCGACGGCCGCGACGAGCGCAGGCTTGCGCCGCGCGATCTCGCGTGCTGCTTCGGCGTGCAATCTTGCACTTTCCGGCCCTAACTCCAACATCGGGCCCACCACCACGACCAGCGGCCGCCGCTGCCGGCGGGCCAGCCAGGCGGCGGTCTGCACCGCCCGCCGCAGCGAGCCGGGGTTGGCGTTGTAGGTGTCGTCGATCACCACCATGTCACCGATCTCACGGAGATCGCCGCGCCCTTCGGGCAGCTGCACGCCCGCGAGCGCGCGGATCGCGGCGTCGCGATCGACCCCCGCCCGCTGCGCCACGGCCAGGGCGATCTGGGCATTCTCGAGCTGATGGATCCCCAGGGCCGGGAGGGTCACCTTCTCGCCCGAGTCGAGCGACAGGCGGGGATGGCCTTCCCGGTCGAGGTAGCGATCGAGCAGGGCATCGTCGCCGCTCTTGCCCGGCAGCGCCGCGGGAATCACCTGCGTGCGGCGGCGGGCTTCGGGCCACATCGTCTCCGGCCCCGACCCGATGACGGCGACCGGCGCGCCGTCGAGCAGCGACAGCTTCTCCGCCATCAATCGTTCCAGCGACCCGAATCCTTCGACGTGGGCGTAGCCGATGTTGGTGATGACGGCGATGGTGGGCTCGATAATGTCGCGCAGCCGGGCGACCTCGCCGGGGACGCTGGCGCCCGCCTCGACGACCAGCGCTTCGGTGTCCTCCGGCGCGCTCAGGATCGTGAGTGGCACGCCGACCAGATTATTCAGATTTCCCACTGTTGCATGCACCCTGTACCGAGCGCCGAGCGTGGCACTGATCATTTCCTTGGTACTCGTTTTGCCGCTCGACCCGGTGATGGCGACGACGGGCGTGCCCTCGGGCAGCATGCGGCGCCGCGCCCGCGCCAGCTGACCCAGCGCGACGAGCGTGTCGTTCACCTCGAAGAAGGGCAGCCCCTCGATTTTCGGTGTCCCGCGCCGCACGACCGCGGCCGTGGCGCCCTGATCCTTGGCTTTGTCGAGGAACGCGTGAGCGTCGAAGCGTTCGCCTTTGAGCGCAACGAACAGGCTATCGGTTATCGGTTGTCGGGTATCGGTGGCGACGCTCTTGAACGTGAGCTTCGCCGGCGCCGGGACCCCCAATGCACCGGCAACCTCGTCGCTCGTCCACGGCCGCCCGGCCATCAGTTCGCTCCCAGACTGCGCACCACTTCCCGCTCGTCGAACGGCTCTTTGACGGTGCCGACGACCTGATAGGTCTCGTGGCCCTTCCCCGCCAACAGCACCGTGTCGCCCTGGCGCGCGAGCTCGAGCGCCTGGGCGATCGCGGCGCGGCGGTCCACGACCCGATAGTGTTGCCGGCCGCTCATGCCGGCTTCGACGTCGTCGAGAATCCGTTCCGGATCCTCCGTCCGCGGATTGTCGGACGTGGCGATCGCGACGTCGGCCAGGCGTACCGCGATCTCCCCCATCGGCGCCCGCTTGCCGCGGTCGCGGTCCCCACCCGCGCCGAACACGACGATCACGCGGCCGGCGGGCGGCGTCACCTCGCGAACGGTCTCCAGGGCGCGCTCCAGGGCATCGGGGGTGTGCGCGTAGTCGCGCAGCACGACGCAGGGATCGACGGCAATGCGCTCCATGCGACCCGGGACCTGCGGCGCCGTCGATAGCCGCTCGGCGACGACTCGTGCCGGGACGTCCAGTCCCACGGCACAGGCGGCGACGCCGAGCGCATTCGCCACGTTGAAGCGGCCGAGCAGCGGCAGGCTGACGTGATGACTCCCCGCGGTCGTCACCAGGGTGAAATGCGCCCCCTTCGCAGCGACGCGCACGTCACGCGCCGTCACGTCGGCGCGCGGCTGCGTCGCCGAGAACGTGATGCGCCGGGGCGTGCGGGGCAGGCGCGCCCACGCCGCGTCGTCGGCGTTGATCACGGCGAGCCCGGCGTCCGCGAGATAGCCGGCGAGCCTGGCCTTCGCCGCGAAATACGCGTCGAATGTTTCGTGGTAGTCGAGGTGGTCGCGTGTGAGATTTGTGAAGATGGCGGCGCGAAACATGAGCCCGTCGACGCGCCCCTGATCGAGGCTGTGCGACGACACTTCCATGGCGACGCCCGCCGCGCCCCGATCGAGCAGCGCGGCGAGCGTCGCCTGCAGGTCGATCGGACCCGGCGTCGTGAGGTTGCCGGCTTCGCTTTCGACCGGCGCGCCCGACGGGTCGAATGCGCCCAGCGTGCCAATCGCGCCCATCGGCCAGAGCGGGCGCAGCACGTGCTGTGAGAGAATGACCGAGGTCGTCTTGCCGTTCGTCCCCGTGACACCGATCAGCTGCAGCCGTGCCGCCGGGCGCCGGTACCACGCCTCGGCGGCGATCGCCGCCGCGCGCCGGCCATTGCGAACCAGGATTTGCGGAATCGCGACTGATTGCCGCGACTCAACCAGCGCGGCCGCGGCTCCCCGCGCGGCAGCGTCGCCCACGAACGCGTGCCCATCCAGCACGGCGCCGCGCACCGCGCAAAACAGCATGCCGGGCGTGAGCCGGCGCGCGTCGGCGGTGAGGCCCGTGATTTCCGGGAGCGCGCCAGCGGCAGGTTTCGGCGCATCGATCAATATGCCGGCGCGCGCGAGCGCGTCGATGACTTCCTGCAGCGATCTGCTCATCGACGGAGCGGGGGAGGCTCAGCGAACATCGTGACCGTCGATCCCGCTGCCGCATGCTCGCCCGCTGCCGGCCAGGTGTGATGGATGATGCCCCACCCTTTCACCACGACGTGAAAGCCACGCGCGTGCAGCGCCCGCGCCGCCTCACGTAGTGGCCGGCCGGTCACGTTGGGGACCATGCGGTCCGGCTGCGCCGCGGCACTGTCCGGGACATACGGCCATGCGACAAGGTAGGGCACGACGCCGTCGGGCTCTTCCAGCGGCGCGCGGTCGGGGGTCGTGGCCACGTTCGAGAGACGCGCCCGGTCGAGCGCCACGGTGCGCGCGGCGAGCGCCTGCTCGAGCATCGAGCGGGTCACCGGGGCGGCGGTCTGGGCGGCGAAATAGCTGCCCTTCTGGGGATTGTCGATCTTCATCACCACGACGAGCTGCGGCTGGTCGGCGGGAAATAGCGCCGCGAACGACGCCGTGTATTGCCCGGCGGCGTAGCGGCCGGCCACCACGCGGCGAGCCGTGCCCGTCTTGGCGGCCAGCTGAAAGTTGGCGAGCGCCGCCCGCTCCGCCGTCCCGCCCGCGGCGACCACGCCGCGCAACAAGTCGCGCAGCTTCGCTGCGACCTCCGGCGTCACCACGCGGCGCACCGATTGAGCATAGTGCCGGTAGCGTACGAACCCGTTGGGTGTGCGGATCTCGCGGATCAGCGTCGGCTCGAGCAGCACGCCGTCATTCGCGATCGCGCCGTACGCCGCGGCGATCTGGATCGGCGTGACCGCCAGCTCGTAGCCGATCGCGAGGCTGGCGGAGCTGGGCCGCGACCATTCCCGCGGCGGCCGCAGCCGGCCCGGCGATTCGGCCGGAAACTCGACACCCGTCGGCGCGCCGAACCCGAACCCGCGCAGCACCCCATACTGCTCGTCCGGATGCAGGCGCGCCGAGAATTTCGCCAGCGCGATGTTGCTCGACACGCGGATCGCGTCGGCGAGCGTGAGCGACGGCAGCGGATGTTCGTCCGTCAGCGGTGACGGCCGGCCGGGCATCCGGTACGTCCCGCCTTCGCCGGAGACGCGCTCGCCGGGACGGATGCGATCGAACGTGATCAGCGCGGCGGCGGCGAAAATCTTGGCGAGCGACCCCGGCTCGAAGGTCTCGGTGAACGCGCTCGGCCGCATGCTGCCGTCGGCGCGGCGGGAGGCGACCGCGAGGATCTCCCCGGTCGCTGGGTCGAGCATGACCACGTCGCCGCCGTCCGCTTCCATGTTGTCGATCGCATCATCGAGCGCGCGCTGCGCGATCTCCTGCAGCTCGACATCGAGCGTGAGCACGACGTCGTTGCCGGCGACCGGCTCGGCGATGACGCGCGCGGGGGATTCGTACTCGCGCCCCTCACGATCCTTCAGCACAACGGCGGAGCCCGGAGTCCCGGAAAGCAGGCTGTCCAGCAGGCGCTCGAGCCCTCCTCCTCCACTTCCACCACCTCGACCGTCCTCCCCCACCCTCCCGATCACGGCGCGCGCGAACTCGTTCGACGGATAGAAGCGCCGCATCAGCGGCTCCAGATGCACGCCGCGCATGCTGCGCAGCGGCTGTACCTCGGTCGCCGTAAACGGCCCCGCAAACCAGGCGTAGCGGCGGCGCAGCCCGCGCTCCAGATCGGCCCGCGGAAGATGGAGCTGGCGCACGATGGTGCCGATGTCGCGCGAGGGATCGCGCAGCTCGTTGGGCGCGATGCCGAGGTGATACGTCTCCTGCGTGAGCGCGATAGCGGTCCCGTGCCGGTCGTAGAGGGCGCCGCGCCGCGCCTCGAGCACCACGTGCTCGGTGCGCTGCGCCTTGGCGGCGGCCGCATAGCGCCGCCCGTCCACGAGCTGCACCTGCGCGGCGCGGAACAGCAGCGCCACGAGGGCGGCGGCGAGGCCGACCTCCACGACCCGGAGGCGCACCAGGGGCTTTGCCATCAGTGCGGCGCCGCCACCGGGACGGGGATCAGGATGATCTCGGTGTCAGCCGGCAAGCGCAGGCCCAGCCGCTGCGCGCGCGGCAGCAGCACGGCTCTGCTCTGGGCCGTGCGCACTCGCCGATCCAGTGCGGCGCGGCGCCCTTCCAGAGACGCGCGCTCCTCGCGCAGGTCCGCGAGCGCCCGGGCCGCATTGAGTGCGGAGGTCTGGCGGGCGATGACCGCCCAGAGCGCCGCGAGCAGCGCAACCAGCCAGAAGGCGATCCAATGGCGGCCTCTAAACGTCACCGACGGTCTCGAACACGCGGAATTGCGCCGAGCGGGCGCGCGGATTGGCGGTGATTTCATCCGGGTCGGGAACGATCGGCTTCTTCGTGAGCACCCGGCCGAGCGCCCGCCCGCGGCAGGTGCACACGGGTTGGCGTGGCGGGCAGATGCACTCGCGCGCCCATTCCCGAAACTGATGCTTGACGATGCGGTCCTCGCCCGAGTGATACGTGATGACGCCCAGCCGCCCGCCGGGCTCGAGTGCGTCGCGCAAGGCCGGCAGCGCGGCGCTGAGCGATTCGAGCTCTGCGTTGACCGCGATGCGCAGCGCCTGAAACAGGCGCGCGAAATCGGGTGGCCCCGAGCGCGGTCCCAGCACGGCGCGGATCGCGTTCACGAAGTCGTCGCTGATCGCAAACGGCGCCGACAGTCGCCGGCGTACGATTTCCCTGGCCAGGGCGCGGCCGCGCCGCTCATCGGCGTAATCGGTGAAGACCGTGGCCAATCGTTCGACGGGCCAGCTGTTCAAGACATCGCGCGCGGTAACGCCCCTTCCCCCTTCCCCCTTCCCCCTTCCCGTCATTCGCATATCCAACGGCGCCCCCGGCCGGAACGTGAACCCGCGCTCGGCGGCGTCGATCTGATGCGAGCTCACGCCGAGATCGAGAAGAATGCGATCGGGCTGGAACTCGAGAATGGCGGCAATGGCGGCAGGGGCGGCAAAGGACGCTTCGAGGTATTCCATGCCGGCGCTGAGGCGGCCGCGGGAGGCGGCGATCGCATCGGGATCGCGATCGATGCCGAGCACCGTGGCGCCCGCTTCGCGCAGGATAGCGGCGTGGCCCCCGCCGCCCAGCGTCGCGTCGACCGCCCGCGTGCTGCCGCTGGCCCACTCCCGCACGGCCGCGGAGAGGACGGGGACATGGTATGGAATGGACCCTGAGGCAGCCGTGGGCACGCTCCAACATAAGAAAAACCCCCGCCGAGATGGGGCGGGGGTTTCAAAATCGACGGTTCTCAGAGCGGGGCTGACGGGGCTCGAACCCGCGACCTCCGGTGTGACAGACCGGCACTCTAACCAGCTGAGCTACAGCCCCAAGCCCCTCGCGGAGCGCCGGAATATAGACCCGCGCTTAGGTCAATTCAACGGCGCGCTTAGAGCGGCGGGCTGCACTTGAACGCTTTTTGGACCTGGGGCTTGGCGGCCTCGTACTGCCGCACGAAGCCAAGCATCTGATCCGCCGTCGGCGGGTGTACGCGCCGGCCCAGTTGCAGCGACGCCTTGGTCCGTGATAACCGGTCGAAGACGTCGCGCGCCGCCGGGCAGCGGGCCCCGCCCTTCGCTTCGGTCATGGCCTTGTATGGTCCCTGCAGCGTGAGGACTGACGATAGGCCATACCAGAAGCTTCCGTTGATGCGCACCTGGTGTTTTGGACCAAGCGTGTCCGCCGCGTTCTTCGGCGCGATCGCCAGCAACAGCGTATCGAGCCAGGTATAGGCGGCCGGGTACGCCTGCGCCTGGGCGATCTTCGACCCGCCGGTCAGCATGATGACTGCCGCCGCGAGTTTTTGCGTGGAGTCGGACGAGTTGAGCCCCGGCCGCAGATATGGACGCGCGGAATCAACTCTAACGCCAAATGCCTGCTGCAACCTGCGTAAGCCGACGGTGTCCTTCGCTTCGCGCAAGCGGCGTGCCTCCGCAGTGTCGTACGTCGCGCGATCGATCAACGTCTTCGCGATCTGCAGACTGGTGCCGACGTCATTGGGCTCGAGCTTCAAGGCATTGTTCAGGGAGACAATCGCCGAATCCAGCTTGCCGCGCATCTCATACGCTGCCGCGCGCGTCCGGTGGAAACTCGGGTTGCTGGGGAAGTGCCGGACGGCCGCGGCGGTGAGGAAGTCCAGCGCGACGGTGTCGGACGCCTGCTGCGCTGCGCCGATCGCCGGCTTGAGGAACGTGCTGTCCGCGAGCAGGGCGGTGTCGTGCTGCGCCTTTTGATAGAAGACACGCGCCGAGCAGGTGAACTTGCTCGCCTCGTTGCAAATCGTCAGCTCCAGATCGAGCAGCTGCGGATCGCCGGGCGAGACCTGGAGGCCCTCGTCCAGCAGCGCGATGGCCTGGTCCAAGTGGTTCATCTGGCGCAGGAGCTGCGCGATACCGAGGCGCTTTTGCACATTACGCCGCTCGCCCCGCAGCTGCTGGATCAGCGCGTCGACCATCTTGGTCGTGTCGTTACGCTGCTGGTAGTAGCGGAAGATATTTTCCCACGCCGAGCCGTTGAGACTGTCGCCCGCCAGCGCCCGCTGCGATTCGACCAGCATGCTGTCTGGCAGGCGCTGTGATTCGTAGACCGTCGCCAGACAGAGATGCGCGCCCGTGGAATTCCGGTCGATCGCCAGCGCTTTCATGGCCTCGGCGCGCGCGCGCGCGAACTGGCTCTTCTTGCGCTCATCGTTGCAATTGCGGATCGGCTCGCTGATGCGCACGATGGTCGCGACGCGTTGCGCGATGGAGTCGGCCAACGCCACGGCCGTGCCCGGATTGCCGTTCGTCACCGTGAAGCTGCCGGACATGCCGGAGCTCGAGATGTCGATCAAATGCACTTCGGCGGCGAGCGAGTTGCCGTTCTTCCCGTATTTGCCAGTGAGGTACGCGTGGACCTGCAGGAACCGCGCGAGCTGACGCGCCTGCTGATCATCGAGCAAGCCGTTGCAGGGAAATCCCGAGGCCGCGAGCGCCTCGCATAACTTGGCCTTCGGCACCACCAGGACCTTGTTTTTCGTCAGCGCGGTGAGCCGATCCCGCACCGCGTCCGACAGCGCGATGCTGCCCGCCGAATCAGCAGCCGAGGCCTCGAACGGCAACACGAGAAGTCTCTGACTCGGCGCCTGCGGCGCGGCCAGCTGCGCGGCCGCCGTCGTCGCAACACACACCGTCAGAGCCACTGCGAATTGAAGCGCTCTCACCTTGTTCGTTCCTCCGTTACAGGCTGCTACACCAATGGGCGAAGAGGGATTCGAACCCCCGACATCCTGCGTGTAAGGCAGGCGCTCTGAACCGCTGAGCTATTCGCCCGGGCCATTTGGGAGACGAGGTGCTAAAGGGCGAGGCCTACTGGAACCAACACACAGTAGCCCAGGACGAGCAGCACCGGCGCGAGCGTCGTTGAACCCTGCGACAGCAGCCAGTAGCCAAGTGCGAGCGACACGAGCGCTCCACCGAGAACCATGTAGTTCTTCGGTCCGAAGCGCAGGCGCGAACGGGCGAGAGTCTGGTCCGGCATCGGCACGGAGTCTATTCCTCAATCTCAAGCTCGTCAAGCAGTTGCCGCTTTGCGTGGTCGCGGCGGCGGCGCAAACCCAGCAGCGCCGCCAGCACGGCGCCGATCGCCAGCCAGAAGAAGCCCATCGCGGCGAGCCACGACAGCCAGCCGTAGCGCGATGCGACGTCGCGCTGCCAGCGCTGCTCGAAGTCGCCCTCGGTGATGTGGTAGGTCGCGCGCAACGCCGCATCGAACGATTCCGCCTGCGGCAGGTTCGCCATCAGCGGCGCGAGCCCCCGCTCGCCACCCCACCGCTCCAACAGCAAGACGGCCGTCGCCGCCAGCGCATATCCCGCCTCGGCGTCGCCGCGCGAGCCCCGCAAGGCGCGATCGACTTCGTCGAGATTCATGCGCACGCCGCGCGCCAGCTGCCAGTTGAGCCGCAACGCGTCGAGGCGATCCCACTCCTGTGCCGCGACCGCCGCATAGCCTTCCTCGAACCACAGCGGCACGCGGCGACCGACCTGCCAGCGCAGCGCGAGATGCGCGAGCTCATGACGGAGTGCGGCGGTTTGGCGGTTGGGCGGTTGGTCGGTCAGCAGAACCACCGTACCCGCATCCGGGAAGGCCGCGCCCTCGCTCCACAGCGGCAACCGGCCACGGGTGAGCGAGTCGTACGTCTCACGGTTGGGCGCGAGGATGATGCGGAGGGGCCGGTCAGGAAGCGCACCGATGCCGGGAAAGTTCGTCGCGCGATCGGCCTGCTCCGCGATCGCCGCCGCCAACGCCTCCTGACCCGGCCATGCGATCGCCGTCACACGACCCACTTCCGTCGCCGTCGGGATTGGGCCTTGCAGCAGCAGGGCGAGGAGGGAGAGCACTAGTCTCGCGGCGGCTCCTCGCCCTTGGCAACGAGCTCCAGCATCTCCTGGCACCGCTTGCCCCAGGGATTGAACTTGTTCGCCTTGAAGCCCTCTTCCCAGGTGGATTTCGCCTTCGCTTGATCGCCCGCGAACCAGTGCGCGCGGCCCAGCTCGTAATAGGCTTCGATCAGATTCGGGCCGAGCTTGAGTGTCTTCTGGAAGAACGTCTCCGCATCCTCGAACATCTCGCGCTGCAGGTAGACGAGCCCGAGATAGAAGTGCGCGTACAGCGTCGCCTTCTTGTCGTTGTCGAGCCGGATCGCCTTCGACAGGTGCTCGATCGCCTCGCCGAAAATCCGCTTCTTCAGGCAGATGTAGCCGACGTTGATGCGGGCCAGCGAGTTCGCCGGCTCCTTCATCAGCACCTTTTGAAAGGTGCCGAGCGCGTCGTCGTAATCCTCGTGCAGCATCTGCGCCCAGCCGAGCAGCGACTCGGCCTGCGTCTCGCCCGGCGAGAGCTGCAGCGCCTTGGTGAGCGCCTGAATCGCGCCGGCATGGTCGCCCAGGGAGATGAGGCTCCAGCCTTTTTCGATGAACGTGGTCGCGCCGATGTGATCGGCGTGCAGCACGGGCCGCTGGCCGGTGAACTCGGGCGCGCCCGCCTGTTTCGTGTCCGCGGCAATCTGCTTGTAGCGCTCGACGAGCTGGCGGATGTCGTCCTTGAGCTGCGTCATCTCGCCCAGCATCCCATCGACCTTCTTGAAAAACGCGATGATCTCGCGCTTGGCGGCTTCGCGCTCGGCGTATCCCGGCGGCCCCCCTCCCTCGAGCTGCCGCGCGATGATATCGTATTCGCGCCGCAAGGCGGCGACCGGCGACTCCGTCATGACACTTCCTGCAAGGCCAGTTTCTCCTTCGAATTCAGCAGCTTGTTCGTATTCAACACGACGATCGTGCGGCCGTTTTGCACGACCAGGCCCGCGATGTATTCCGCGGCCAGCCCCTTCACGATCCCCGGCGGCGGCGTCACCGCCTGTGCCGCCACCTGCAGGACCTCGGTCACGGCATCGACGATGACGCCGATCTTGCCGCCCTCGAATTCGAGGATGACGGTGCGCGTGTCTTCCCGCAGCGGCGCCGGCGTGCCGAGACGCTTGCGCAGGTCGACGAGCGGGACGGCGCCACCCTGATACTGCAGCACGCCTGCGAGGAAGTCGGGCGCTTTGGGCAGCGGCGCCGGCGCTTCATACCGGAGGATGCGCTCGACCTGAAAAATGTTGAACGCAAAGTCCTGGCCGCCGACCTTGAAGGTGACCAGTTGGACGTCGTCACCCGTGGTCCCGGTCGTCGTCATCCGATGCGGTCTCCGAGGGCGTCCAGGTCGAGGATCGGCACCAGGTCTCCCCCCTCCCGCTCCGCGACACCCGCGGCCCAGGGCAGCGTGTGCCCGCGGGGAACGGGCAGCGGCTGCTCGCGCACGACGGAATCCGCGTCATCCACCTCGAACGCCACCTGTCGTCCGCCGGCACCGAGCTCGACCAGCACGACGGTGCGCGCACCGCTGGGCGCGGCCGCGGGAGCTTCCGCGCCGGCGAGAAACGCACCGAGGTGGATCAGAGGGACGAGCCGGCCGCGCAACGGCGTCAGGCCGCGTACCGCCGGGAGCTTGCGCGGAATACTGAGCACTTCGGTGGCGTCGCCGACCTCCAGCACCCGATTGACCGGGAAGCCGTACGCTTTTCCCTCGGCGCGCACCAGCAGATAGCCCTTCATTCCTTGGGCCCCCCTCCTCCACCCCGCCGCGCCAACTCGGCCGCGACGCGATCGGCGATCTGCCCGAGCGGCAGGACGGCATCGACCCCGCCCGCCTGCACCGCGGCGACCGGCATGCCGGCGATGACCGCCGACTCGCGATCCTGCGCGACGCCCGTGGCGCCCACGTCATGCATGGCGCGCAAGCCGTCCGCGCCGTCGCGCCCCATCCCCGTCAGCACGACGCCGACGCCGCGTGCGCCATACACCTCGGCGATGGAGCGGAACAACGGATCGGCCGCGGGGCGGACGCCGTGGATCGGCGCGGATTGATCGAGCGCGATGACAGGACCGTCGAAAGCGGAACGCACCCGCATATGATAATCGCCCGGGGCCACGTACGCCGTATCGGCGACGACCGGTGCGCCGTCGTCCGCTTCAACGACACGCAACCGGCTCATCGAGTCGAGCCGTTCTGCGAGACTGCGCGTGAATTTCGGCGGCATGTGCTGCACGATGAGCACTGCCGCACCGTGGCCGGTCGGGAGGCGCGGCACGAGATCGGTCAGGGCGCGCGGCCCGCCGGTCGACGCAGCCACGCCCACGGCGAGCACGGCGCGGCCCCGCAGCGCCAGCTCCGGAGGGTGGACGACGGGTGCCGGCGGCCGCGCTAGGACTTTGACGTGCGACACGTCCGCGGCAAGCGCGCGCCGCACCGCGGCGATGAGCTGCGGCGCCAGCGCCGCGAGCGCCGCGCGCGGGTGCCCGAACCCATCGGGCGGCGGCGGCGGCTTGGCGACGATCTCGACCGCGCCCAGCTCGAGCGCGCGGATCGCGGTGGCGGTGCCCGGCCCCGCGTGCGCGCTGACGACGACGATGGGGAGCGGCGATTCCGACATGATGTAGCCGATCGCGCCCAGGCCGTCGAGCTGCGGCATCTCGAGATCGAGCGTCACGACGTCGGGCTTGTGCTGGTGGATTTTGCGAATGGCGTCGAATCCATCGCGCGCGGTGGCCACCACGCGGA
Source organism: Gemmatimonadales bacterium (assembly GCA_035637435.1). Lineage (GTDB taxonomy): Bacteria > Gemmatimonadota > Gemmatimonadetes > Gemmatimonadales > GWC2-71-9 > 20CM-2-65-7. The sequence goes on along the minus strand of DASPXD010000197.1, from coordinate 13,356 downwards.
ACTCGCCGGTGTCCGCATCGCCGCCGCCCAGGACGTCGACGAGCACGCGCCGCATCAGGGCGCTGTCGTCGGCCACGACGACCGTCGGCCGCGCATCAGATGACGTCGGCATGCTCCCCCACCGACCGGATTTCCACGCGGCCGTCTTTGACGTGAAAGCGCACGCTGCGGCCGCGCTCTCCGCCCACCGCTTCCCGAATGATGGGGATCTGCGCCGCGCGCAGCGCGCTGCGCGCCGCCAGGACATTGCGCTCGCCCATCTGGATCGTGCCGGGGGTGACGAGCTGGCTGAACATGCTGGCACCGCCGGCGAGCTTGGCGACCAGGCGCCGCGGGTCGGCGCCCAGGCCCTTGAGACGCTCGACCAGCAACGGCACGGCGGTCTCGGGAAACTTGGCTCGGTTGGTGATGTCGCGCGCCAGGCTGATCGAGGGCAGCAGCACGTGGGCCATCGCGCCGGCTTTCGTCTGCGGATCGTGCAGCATGATCGCGACGCAGGAACCGAGCCCGAGGGTGATCAGCACGCCATCCCCGCGCTCGGCCGCCCAGTCGGCGACTTTGACGATGACTTCCTTCACGACGGAGGCTTCGTGTAGATCCGCTCGCGCGGGTCCTCAAGCGTCAGTTTGTTCCGCGCGGGGCCGAACAGCGTTTCGACCTTGCCGAGCAACAGCACGCCGCCCGGCGCCAGCGCGTCCACGAATAGCTGAAACAGCCGCTCCTGCGCCGCTCGCTCGAAGTAGATGACCACGTTGCGGCACGCGATGAGATCGTACGGTGGGCGCGGCGGTGGGTGCCGGGTCAGATCGTGGGCGCGCACCTGCACCAGCTCGCGCACCGCGGCGGTGGGCTGACCGTCCTGAATGTAGCGGCGCCGCAACGTCACCGGCATCTCGCTGAACGCGGTGTCGAGATACTTCGCCTGCCGCGTCCGTTCGAGGCTCAGGCGATCGACGTCGGTCGCATCGATGAATCCGCCCGCCCCGATCTCCGCCAGCAGGACCGCGATCGTGTAGGGCTCCTCACCGGAGGAGCATCCGGCCGACCAGACCCGCAGGCTCGATCGCTGCCGTGCCAGTCGCTCGAGGTAGGGACGGAGCGCCGTCCATGTTTCGGGGTTACGGAAGAACTTGGTGACGTTGATCGTCAGCGCGTCGAGCAGCTCCTGATACTCGTGCGCATCGTGATCGAGCACCGTGGCGTAGTCTTCGTAGGTGTGGACGCCGCGGGCGCGCATGCGGACCGCGATGCGGCGCTTCAAGCACTTGTCTTTGTACGATCCGCAGCTCACTCCCCGCTCACGCGAGATCTTCTCGGTCAACGCATCGAACGCTCGCTCCGGAGGAGCTTTGCTCACGACAACGTGCTCAAGGTGTCCAGATTCGCTTTCACGAGTTCGTGCTTCGGATTCAGCTCGAGGGCGCGATGCCACAGCGCGCTCGCCTGCTCCCGGTCGTTCCGCTTGTAGGCGATGTTGCCGAGCTTGAAGTACACGTCGTCGCCCAGCTCCGGGGACAGCTCGATGACGCGCTGATACAGGCCCCACGCTTCGTCGTAGCGGGAGCCGCGGTAGGCGAGATCGCCGAGGTTCTTGGAGAGCTGCGGCAGCGACGGCTCGTCCTGCAAGGCGGCGCGGGCCAGCTTTTCCGCCTCGGGCAGCGCACCGGCGAGCTCGTGCAGCACGGCAAGGTTGTTGCGCAGCACGCCGTTCTGGGGATGGGCCGCGACGGCCTGCACGGCCACCTGCTCCGCGGTCGCGAAATCCCCGGCGGCGGCGGCGGCGAGGGAGCGCGCCCAGAACCAGATCGGCGGAATGCGCTCGGCAAAGAGCTCTTTCGCCCGGTCGAGCCGACCGGCCGCGCTCGCCAGGTCGCCCTGCTTCAGGGCCACGACGCCCCACGCCACGTACACGCGCGGGTCGGTGCGCGCGCGCGTCGCCGCCTCGGAATACGCGGCCTCCGCATCCTCCAGCCGGCCGAGCTGCTCGTACGCCAACCCGAGATTGTGCAGCACGGCGGGCCGCGCGCCGCCCTTCTCGGCCGCGAGGCGCAGCGCTTCCATCGCCTCGCGCCAGCGCGCCTGCTTGAGCGCGACCAGCCCGATGAAGAAGTGCGCGTTGGCGTCGCCGCCCCGAAGCTCCGCAACCCGGCGGAACTCGCGCGCGGCCTCGTCGAGCATGCCCGTCTTGTAGAAGGCGATGCCGAGATTGCGGTGCTCCTCGACGCGCGCGTCGGTCATCTTCACGTCTTCGGCGCTGGCGGTACGCCCCGCGCGATGCAGGAAGCCCGCCGTGACGAGCCCGTACAGCGCCTTGCCCACCTCGAACTCGCCCATCCCAGAGTCTTCGATCACCTGGTTCACGTCGCGCGAGCCGTCGAGCAGCGGCAGCAGCCGCTCCTGCACCTCGGTGAGCTTCGCATCGCTGATGGCGAGGCGGTCGCGATCGACGACGAAGATGAGATCGAACGACGGGATCTTTTTTTCGATCAGGCCCCACTCGTCCACGCGGCGGGCGCCCTCGAGCAGCAGCGACTCGGGGTTGATCGAAACGAGGAAGTCCTGCTGCTCCGGCCGGACGTCGGCCTCGAAGTTGAACGTCCCCTGCGTCCACGTGAACAGGTAATAGACCGACTCCTCGATCTGCATGCGCATGTAGCGCTCGAGCTCCTGCTGCGAGATCACGGTCTGGCTGACGAGGATCTCGCCCAGCTTCTTGTCGCGTTCCCTGGCCTGGCGATGAATCGCGGCGTCGAGCTGCTCCTGGGTGATCTTCTCGTGCTTGACGAGGATGTCGCCCAGGCGGTCGCGGCGGTTGACGATCGACGCGTAGGCGATGCGGCCCTTGTCGAAGTAGATGTAGCCGAAGTTGGAACGGTCGGCGATCGACAGGCAGCCCGTCTTCTGGCCCAACGCGAGCAGCTGCAGCACGTCGGGAAGCGACGCTTCCTTGAGCGAGCCTTTGATCGCCATTAGCGGAGATCCTCGATCACGCGGTCAGCGGACGCCGGCCAGTCCCACACCATCTTTTCGCGGCTGCGCACGCCGCCGGCGCTCGAGACGACGATGCCGCTGGTGCGCAGCCCGGTCGTGCGCCGGGTTCCGGGTGGAGGGGCGCCCTCCAGCACGTCGCGCGCGAGACCGGCGGTCACGGGCGCGTCCTGCGCCGCCGCCGCTTCCACCACCCGTTGCACCATCCCCGTCAGGCTGCGTACCGAATCGGCGGGCCGGTCCACCAGGTAATCGAGCAGCGCAGGCTCCACCCGCACGCGCTGATTCGTGAGCAGCCGCTCCAGCACGCCGCGCCGCAGATCCTTGTCGGGCTCGCCGATCTCGACGACGAGCCCCCCCTCGAGCCGGGAGACGATGCGCTCTTCCAGGCCCTCGAGCCGGTTGGGGTGGGCGGGCGCGGTGAACACCAGCTGGCGGTCCGCGTCGATGCATTGGTTAAAGAGATTGAACAGCTCTTCCTGTGTCCGATCCTTGCCGGCCAGGAGCTGGATGTCGTCGAGCAGCAGCGCCGTGGCGCGGCGATACCGGGCGCGCCACCAGTCGACGCGATTGCCGTCGATCGCGGCGATCAACTCGTCGACGAATTGCTGCGTGGAGAGGCAGGCGACGATCGCCTTTTTCTTCCGGGCGAGCTCGAGGCCGATGGCGTTGAGCAGGTGGGTCTTGCCGAGGCCGCTCCGGCCGACAATGACGATAGGGTTGTACTTCTTTCCCGGCTTGGCGATCGCGTCGCGGGCGGCGCTGAGCGCGACCTCGTTGGACGACCCCCCGATGTAGGTCTCGAGCGGGAAGGCGGCGGAGGGCGCGGGCGGCGGCGCCGCGCCGTCCCGCACCTTCGCCGCGGCAGCTTCGGCGTCGTCCATGTGATCGGGATCGCGAAACACCTTTTCGCCCGCCGCCTGCGCATCGAGCACCGCGACTTCCGCCTCGAGCGTCTTGAGCCGCTCCACGTCCTGCACGTAGGCGGCGATCGCTTCGTCGACGGCGGCCGGCGTTTCCTGGTCGAGCAGCTTCTCGAGCCGGCCGGTGCGGTAGCCTTCCCCCTCCCACCGGATCACCGCCTCCGCCACGCGCGCGCGCCACGCCTCGACCGCCTTGCCGACGGTCACCGTCACGTCGCTGAGGAATTGCGAGAACTCATCGCCGCTCGGCGCTGCGGCTGGCGAGGCTGCGGGTGCACCCTTCCCTCTTCCCTCGTCCCCCGTCCCCGGAATCCCGAGCACTTTTCGCGCCGCCTCTTCATTCATCGGCGTGTCATTCACGGCCTGGAAGGCGATGAGGCGATTCAGCGCGCCCATGAGCTCGCGCACGTTGGGGAAATCGATCTTCGCGACCGTCTCGAGCACGCCGGGCTGGAACGACGTGCCGCGCTCGTCCGCCTTACGCCGCAGAATCGCGACACGCGTCTCGTAATCGGGAACCCCCATGTCCACGACCAGCCCGCCCGAGAAGCGGGAGATCAGCCGCTCGTCCAGGTCCGCGATCTCGACCGGCGGCCGGTCGCTCGCGAGCACGATCTGATGCCCCGCCTGCTGCAGCGCCTCCGTCAGGCGCAGCAACTCGGCCTGCATCTCCTTGCGATTCGTCAGGAACTGGACGTCGTCGACCAGCAGCACGTCCACGTTCTGGAAGCGACGCCGGAACGCATCGCCCTGACCGGCGGCGATGGCGGCGTGGAATGCCTCCACGTACTCGTCGAGCGTGAGGTACTCGATGTTGAGCTGGGTCGCGAGCGCCTTGGCCGCGTGACCGACGGCCATGAGCACGTGGGTCTTGCCCAGCCCGGAGCCACTATAAATGAAGAGCGGGTTGTAGGCCGAGCCGGGATTCTCAGCGACGGTCCGCCCGGCGGTGACGGCCAGACGGTTGGCCGCGCCCACGACGAACGTGTCGAAGGTGAAGCGGGGGTTGAGCGTGCTGGTCATGCCGCCGGGCTCCCGGCCGCCAGTTTCTTCAGGACCAGCTCCGAAATCGCCTTCAGTGTCTCGAACACGCCTCTGCCGTGCAGCGCGTCGGCCGCAAAACTCGGCACGCTGCGGAAGTTGAGCGCGTCGTCCAGCTCGGCCTGCGTGAGGATCAGCTCCCGCGGCAGATCCTGTTTGTTGTACTGCATCACCAGGGGCATGATGCGCACATCGACGCCGTGCTCCAGGAGATTGCTCTGCAGGTTCTGCAGGCTTTCGATGTTTTCATCCAGCTGCCGCGCCTGGCTGTCGCCGACGAACACGACGCCATCCGCGCCCTGGAGTACGAGCCGCCGGGTGGCGTTGTAGTAGACCTGGCCGGGCACCGTGTAGAGCTGGAAGCGGGTTGAAAAGCCGGAGATTTGCCCCAGGTCGATCGGCAGGAAGTCGAAGAACAGCGTGCGGTCGGTCTGCGTGGCGAGCGAGACCATGCGGCCGCGCCGCGTCTCGGGCACGCGCCCGTACACGTAATGGAGATTCGTCGTCTTTCCGGACCGTCCCGGCCCGTAGTAGACGATTTTGCACGTGATCTCGCGGCTCGTGAAGTTGACCAGGGACACGGCCTATCTCCCAAACAGCGTGTTGAGGCTGTCCGTCAGCTCGCGCTCGAAGTCCGCGGCCAGCACCTGCTTCGGGACTGCGCCCTTCGGGCTCGCCGTCTTCAAGTCCGCCGCAAGTTGCTCATAGAATAACTGCACCAGGCCAAGCGATGAAACGTCGAGATCGTAGACGGCGAGCACCGCCAGCGTCCCGCGCTCGGCCGTGAACGTGGCCAGGAAGAACCCGTTTTTGGGGCCCTGGTGACTGAGCGCCGCAAAGGGCGGCTGCCGCAGCTGCCGCGCCAGCTCTCCCGTGGAGGCGACGATCGCGGCGGCGAGCGCTGCCGCGGACATCACGTCGACGGCGCGCGAGAACCCGGACTGCGCCAGCACCTGTCCTGAAGGGGTCAGAACAAGTACCAGACGCACGGAGGATTCGCGCACGAAGTCGGTGAGCGGTTTGAGCGTCCAGCTCTCGACGGCGCGGGTCTGCGGGCTCATACGACCGACTCCGCCGCGCGCAGCAGCTCGAGGCGCACCAGGCCGATGTTCACGTCCGGCTCGGCGACGGCGACGACCAGAATTCCGCCTGCGGCATTTCCTCCCGGCACCACCAGGAGCGCGCCCTGCTCCGCCTGCAGATGCCAGAAGACGCTCGCGCCGGTCCCCGCCGCTTCCATCGCCCGGCGCAACCGGCCCGCCAGGCTCGCGGCCAATGCGGCGACGGCGCCGCCTTTGATCCCTTCCATGAGCTGCTCGGCGACGACGATCCCGTCGTCGGCCGAAACGAGCATCGCGCCGCGCACGCCGCGCACGCGCGTGATCAGATCGAGCGCGGTGCTCACGTCTTCTCCAACCAGCGACGCGCCATGGTGGTCGCGCGCTGCGCGAGAATCGCCAGCCGGCCCAGCGGCATCCCCCGCTCCCGGACGACGAGCAGCAGCGCTTCGGGGGTGGGATGCGCGAGATATACGTTGCCGTGCTGCCCTTCCGCCGACAGGCCGTTCCAGGCGCCCAGCCCCAGCAGCTTCGCCGTGCGCGCGGCTTCCTGAGACACGCCGGCGAGGTACGCGGCGACGGCATCCGTGACATCGGACCCCGATCGATTTCGCAATGCTCCACCGAGGACGCGGCCGGCGCCGTCGATGAGCAGCAGGCCCTCGTTGGCCCCCTCGAGACCCGCGAACACGCGGGCTTCGTCGAGGGGAGCAGCGACGGTAGGTGAGGCGACGGTCGGTGAAGCGACGGTCGCTGACGGCTGCGGGGCAGGCCTCGGTGCCGGCGACGGCGGTGCCACGCCGCTGTGCATCATGGCGATCGCCTGGTCGATGCTCGGATCGTCCGGCTCGACTTTCCGCGCACTCTCGAGGTGCGCTTCCGCTTGCGCCAGGTCACCGACCTTGAAATAGAGGAAGGCGAGTCCCTTCAGCGCACCGGTATGATTGGGCGCGATCCGCACCGCCATGTCCCATTCGTCGAACGCGCGCTCGTAGTCGTGCTTGTCCGTGAGGATCCGCGCATACAAGTCGTGGGCATCGGCGAGATGCGGATGCCGCTCGAGCCCATTCATGGCGACGCGCAGCGCGGCATCGAGCTGGCCCTTGTGGCGCAATGCTTCGCCGAGCCGCAAGAACACGAGGCTCTGCGGATCCTGGGCGAGCTGGGCGGAGAGCGCGCGAATGTCGTCAGCCATGGCTGAACACCCGGGCCGCGTCGCGCGCGCGCTTCACCTCGGACCGTTGCGCCTCTTCATCGGGGCTGCGGGCCACTCGCTCCCACTCGTCCCAGCTGGCGACCGCCTCGGCAAAGCGGCCCATCGACACGAGCGCGAAACCCAGCTGGCGGTGGGCCGCGGCGAGCTGCGGATCGAGCCGCAGCGCGCGCCGCAGCTCTTCGGCCGCGGCCGACCCGTGCCCCTGCGCCAGATGAATCCGGCCGAGGAGGAGATGGATGGTCGCATCGTGCGGCTGCATGCTTCCGGCTTGCTCGGCCGCGGCGCGCGCCGCGTCGAGATCCTTCGCCTGCAGCGCGCGCTCGGCCTTCGCCACGAGCTCGGGCAGGTCGGCCGAGCCGCTGGGACGGCCACGCTGCGACGTCCCGGGGTCCATGAGCACGATGACGCCAGCGCTCTCGAGACCGAACAACGTTTTGGCGACCTCGAAGTCCGAGCGTCCCAGCTCCGTCGCCAACCCCCGGATGGAGCGCTGGCCGTCGATCAGCGCGAGCACTTCCCATTCCGGCGGCAGGAGGTCGAGCTCGCCGCCCCCGCCTTGGGGCGGCGGCGCGAGCGACGGCACGATGCCGACGTGGGGAATGCGGTTCTCGATGCGCGACCACTCGTCGATGCGCCGCGCCCCCTCCATCAGCAGCGCCTCGACGGGAATGCGGACCGTCACTTCGGTGGGGACTTTGCTCTCGGCCTCTTCGGCGAACGAGAAGTAGCCTTCGTTCCAGCTCATCACCTCGAAGACGACTTCCTCGATCTGGAAGTGGATCTGGCGCTCGACCTCGCGCTGCGTGATCACGCCGAGCGATACGAGGATCTCGCCGAGCCGGCGCTTGTCCCCCTGCCGCGTCTGCATGTCGCGCGCGCGCTCGAGATCGGCTTCCGTGATCTTGCCGGTGCGCAGCAGCAAAGCGCCGAGCGGATGGGGGTTGCTGCGGATCTCCGCCGACACGACGACGCCGTTGTCGAAGTAGATCTTCCCCTCGTTGTGGCGCAGCTCCGAGGTGACGCGGAGCGCCCCCGTCTTCCGGCTCAGGTCGAGCAGCTGGAAGACGTCGTGGATTCCGAGCTCGCGGAGCGGTCCTTCGATCGCCATGCGTTACGCCGCGTCCGAGGTGGAGAAGATGTGTTGCAGGTCGACCGCGGTGCGCGCATGCAGCCGCGCGCGCTGCGCGAACGGCCCGCCCGGATCGATGCGCGTGACGCGCTCCCACGCGTCGACCGCCTCGCCGTAGCGCTGCAGCCGCGCGAGCGTCGCGCCGAGGTAGAACAGCGCGCCGGTGTGCTCGATATCGAATTTGAGGGCCCGCCGGAACGCCTCGAGCGCCTCCTCGTTGCGCTTGTCGTCGAGCAGCGCGCGACCGAGCAGCAACAACGCCTCCATGTCGTAGGGGTCCTGTTCCAGCATATCGGCCAGCCGCACCACGGCCGCGCGCACGCTGCCCGAGCGGCGCAGCAGATCGGCGAGCGCCAAAGACGCCTCGTGGAACGTGGGGAGGGCGTCGAGCGCCGCTTCGTACGCGTGCTGCGCGTCGAGCCATTCCTCGTCCTGCTCGTGCAGCCGCCCGAGATCGAGCCAGACCTGGACGAACCCCTCATCGAGATCCAGCGCGGAGCGGTACGCCGCCCGCGCGCCCTGGCGGTCCCCGACCTTGAGGGCGATGTCGCCCTGGAGCTTGTGGAGATCGGCGCGGTCCGGTGCGCGCGTTTGCGCCTGCCGCAGCGCGGTCAGCGCGCCCGCCGCATCGCCCGTGGCGGCGCGCGCCTTGGCGGCCGCGACCAGCACCTCCACGTCTTCCGGCGCCTTGACGACGAGGTCCTCGGCCAACGGCAGGGCCTCGGCCGAGCGGTGCACCGCGAGCAGGCTCTTCACTTCGCCCAACGCCGCGCCGCCATTCGCCGCGTCCAGCGTGCGCGCTTCGCGAAAGCGCTCGAGTGCCTCGCCGTGCAGCCCGCGCCGCGCGTAGATGTCGCCCAGCAGCGTGGCGGCCTGGCCGCGGTCGGCGCCGCGCTGCACGGCGCGCATCGCTTCGGCGACCGCGAGGTCCATCATCCCCTTGCTCACGTAGTCGCGCGCCAGCGCGAGGGGATCGTCAGGTTTCTTGGCGAGCCCTGCAGGCGCGGGCTGCGCTGCCGCCGCCGCCGGCGCCAGCTCCTGGAAAATGTTGTCGAGCAGCCGCTGGTCGAACGCGAACTCGCCGCCGAGGGTCTCGGCGGTGACGTCGGCCGAGATCTCCGGCACGACGCCGATCGACACCGTCTCGTACTGCAGGTCGATCGCGAGCGCGAACTTTTGCGAGACGTAGTAGGGATCGAGCTCGAGGGCGCGCTTGGTGGCGCGTAACGCGCCGTCGTAATCCCCGAGATTCGAAAGCGTGAAGCTCAGGTTGTAGTGCGCGCCGGCGTTGTGCGGATCGGCCTCGACCGCCCGGACGAAGGCGTTGCGCGCATCGGTGAACCGCTTCAGCTCCACCAGCACCAGCCCGACGCCGTTCCAGGCGGGCGCCGAGGCCGGCTGGTCGGCGAGCACCTGACGATAGGCTTCGAGGGCGAGCTGGAAGCGGCGCAGATGCGTCAGCAGCAATGCCAGATTGAGCCTCGCCCCCACGAAGACGGAGCTGAGCTGTAACGCCTTGCGAAAAGCCTCGATCGCCGCCTCGGTGTCGCTCTGGTGCGCGAGCACCACGCCCACGTTGTTCCAGGCCAGCGCGTAGCGCGGATCGACCTCCGTCGCCTGCCGGTAGGACGTCAACGCCTCGGCGGTGCGGCCCGCCTGATGTAAGACGACGCCGCGCTCATTCCACAGCTTGGGGGAGTCCGGGACATCGTGGATGAGCGACTCGTACAGCTCGAGCGCGTCCGTGAAGTCACGCTTGAGGAGGTAGACCTCCGCCATCGCCTGGCGCACCAGCTGGCGATCCTCGCCGCGCTCGATCGCGAGCCGATACTCGCGCAACGCCTCCGCGTAGTAGCCCTTCTGGCGGAACGCGAGCCCCAGGTTGTGGTGCGCCAGCTCGCTGCCCTCGGCCACCTCCGGCGCGGGCTGCTCGCGCAACCGCTGCTCGGCCGACTGCCGCTCGGCGCGGTAGCGTTCCAGCGAGAGATTCGTCTGCGCGCGCGCCAGCGGCGGATTGAGCTGAATCGCGCGCTTCGACGCGGCGCGCGCGTCCTGATGCCGCCCCATGTCGCCCAGCACGAACGCCATCAGGTAATGGGCGTTCGCGTTGTCGGGATTGAGCGAAACCGCGCGCTCCAGCGCGGTGAGCGCCGGCTCGTTCAAGCCGCGATTGTAGTAGACCTCGCCGAGATAGAAGTGGACGACGGACGAATCGGGGTCGTCCTCGACCGCCCGCAGAAACCATTCGGTCGCGACTTCCAGCCGGCCGCGCGACTTCTCGGCGAGCCCGAGCTGAATGATCGCCGCCACGTCCTTCGACTTGTGCGCGAGCAGCTCTTCGAATTCGGCGACCGCTTCTTCGTACGCCCCGAGAATCGCGTACGTGCGGCCCAGCTCCCAGCGAGGCTCGCGCTCGTCGGGCGCCTGGCGCAGCCGCTCCTGGAGCTCGTTGACGCGCCGGTCGTAGTAGCCGGTGTTGTGATACGCGATTTCGAGATTGCGCTGCGCGACCTGCATGCGCGGGTCGAGCTCCAGCGCCCGCGTGAACTGCTCGATGGCCTCGGGGACGAGGCCCTTCTGGTAATAGAGAACGCCGAGGTTGTTATGCGCCCCGGCGTCCGACGGATCGATCCGGCGGGCGAAAGAGCGAAGAACGGCGAGATCGCGCTCTGAGACCGCCGGGACAGTCACTGGTTAGGTGAGGCGGATGGCGTCGAAGATCGCTTTGAGGGACGCCAGATCGGGCAGGAGCAGGAAATGGCCGCGCAGCCCGTCCCGGGCATCGATGTTGAACTCCGTCTCGACGCAAAACACGAAGTCCCGGTCGTGCCCGAAGTTCAGATACGTCGTCGTGAGGACGGCGGCCGAGAGGTCCACCACGAGGCTGGGCACCGACGGCAACAGCAGCATCCCCATGAACTCCGACAGCGCGTTCATGTACGCGCCTGAGAGGATGTTCCCCGCCTCCTTGAGGCACGACTGCTCGATCGTCTCGAAGGTTTGCGTCGTGCCGAGAGGGCGCTTGAGCAGCATGTCGCAGAGCTGCCGGCCGACCGGCTCGGGAAAGAGCAGCAGCGTCCGCCCCGTCAGGTCGCCGAGCATGTGCATCAGCACCGCGGCGACGACCTCCTGCGGATCGCCGATCAGCCCGGGCACTTCCTCGAGCCGCGCGATGTTGATTTCGGGCACCGAGATCATGATGCGACGGTGGGTCAGCTGCGACAGCGCCGTCGCCGCGTGGCCCGCGCCGATGTTGGCGACCTCTTTGAGCGCATCGAGCTGCAGCGCTTTGAGATCACGGACGTCTTCCATCACCTCGCTCCTCTCTACACGAGTCCGGCGGCATCGAGAATCAGCGCCGGCACGCCATCGCCCATGATCGTGGCACCACTGAACACCGGCAGCGTGCCCTGCGGCGCATCGAACCCCTTCACGACGATTTCCTGCTGGCTCAGCATCCCGTCCACGACGATCCCGGCCCGCCGTTCCCCCATCTCGAGCACGATCACAGGGCGGCGGGGGGGCGGCGGCGGCGAGCCGCCGTTCGTCCCGAGCAGCTCACGCAGGTCCACGAGTGGCACGACGCGATCGCGCAGCACCATCGCTTCGCGCCCTTCCATCTTGGTCATCGGCGTGGTGCCCAGCTCGACGGTCTCGGCCACATAGGTCAGCGGCAGCGCGTAGCGCTCCAACCCGACGGCTGCGATCAGCGCGCGGACGATCGCCAGCGTCACCGGGAGCCGCAACACGAACGTCGTCCCCTTCCCCGGCTCGGTGCGGATCTCGATCGAGCCGCCGAGCGCGCGGATACGCGTCATCGCGACGTCGATCCCGACGCCGCGCCCCGACACGGCGGTCACCGCTTCGGCCGTCGAGAACCCGGGCCGGGCCAGGACGCGCAGCAGCTGATCGTCCGAGAGTGACTCGACGTGCGGCCCGACGATGCCTTCGCGCTTCGCTTTGGCCAGAATGTGGCTGCGGTCGATGCCGCGGCCGTCGTCCGCGATGCTGATCGCGACGCTGGACCGCTCGCGCACCGCCGTGAGGACGATCTCGCCTTCCGCGTTTTTCTTGGCGCGCTTGCGCTCGGCCGGCGACTCGATGCCATGGTCCACGGCGTTCCGCAGCAGGTGCACGAGCGGATCGCCCAGCTCGTCGAGGATCTCCCGGTCGAGCTCGATCTCTTTGCCTTCGACGCGGAACGCCACCTGCTTCCCCAGCTGCCGCGCGACGTCGCGCACCAGCCGTGGAAAACGGTCGAACACCTGCCACACCGGCGTCATGCGCGCCTGAATGATCTCGTTTTGCAGATCGGCGGAGAGGCGCGAGATCTGAATCGCGACCTCGTCGATCGCCGGATCCTGGCCGACCCAGCGGGCGGCCACCTCGTTCAAGCGGCCACGCGCGGTCACCAGCTCGCCGATCAGGTCCATGAGCGTGTCGAGCCGGCGCAGATCGACGCGGATATGCCTGCTGCGCCCTCCCCCCGCCCCACCCGATCCACCCGATCCACCGCCCCCGGCGGCGACGCTCTCGGCGGGCGTGAGGTGCTCCTCCTCGTCGCCCACCGTCACGCGCTCCACGTCTCCCACGGAGCGGATCGCCGCCTCGATAGCCCGCGCGTCGGCGGCGCTATCGAGCTCGAACACGAAGTGGCCGTCGAAGTCATCGGACTCGAATGCCGCGGCCGCCGGCTGCATCCGCTGAATGACGCCGAGGCTTTGCACCTTGCGGACGATCAACGTGGCGCGGCCACCCTTTAATGGCGCCTCTGGCCGAAGCTGAACGCTGATGAGTCGTCCGGATCCGACTGGGGCGGCGATTGAAGCGGCGGCGGAGGGCGGCGAAGGGGCGGCAACTGCTGCTGTTGGCTCCTTAGCGCCTGCACGATCCAAATCCGCGAGGATCGCCGCGACATCCAGCTCCCGTTCCCGCCCCGCGACCGCGAGCCCGACCGCTTTCTCGAGCGCGTCGGTGGCGCGGAACAGGAGCTGGAGCGTG
>DASPXD010000196.1:0-1527 GCA_035637435.1 Gemmatimonadales bacterium | reverse complement strand
ACCTGGCACCATCCGTTGCTGCAGATCGTGACGTAGACCTCAGTCTTCGGCGTCAGACGTTCGACCATGCGCGCGGCCATGTTCGGCGCCTCGCGCAACCGGACGGCGGCAGTGATCGTGGCGCTGGTCTCTTCGAGCGGGACTTGAGCGGCAAGCACCGCACTCGAGAGCAGAATGGCGAGGACGGACCACAGCGTCCTCACCTCAGCAGGTCTTCGAACGTCCGGTTCAGAAACGGATAGCACTGCCAGTCGCGATAATGGGGGAACGTCATCATGGGGATTTTAGCGGTCACAGACGCATCGTCCGGCCGTCGCTGCGCCACCAACTGGTCACCGGAAAGCCATCGATCAGCGCGGGCAGGTAACGGCGCATCCGCAACATCTGCACCAGCTGTTCATCGAACTCACGCAGTCCAGACGACTGCGATAGCCGCACCTCCGTGACCTGGCCGCTCGGCGCGATGATCACATCGGCGTTGATGCGGAAATCCAAGCCCGGCATGATGCGATCGCCGGGGTGAGAGTGCACCAAGATCACCTCGCTGAGCCGGTCAGCCTTGGTCACGAGGACCGGCGGGCAGTAGAACGATCGCTCGAGGGTGACCGCAACCGCATCGGTTCCTGTGCCCGCCCCCGCCCCCGCCCCCGCCCCCGCCCGCACCCGCGCCCCCGCCACGCGGACACGCACTGCCCAGACGTGCTTGGATTTCTGCGGCACGAACGCGTTCGCGAGCAACAGGCCGGCGCTGTCGATGGGCGCGTCGAGGACGTGCACCTGCGGGAATGAATCCGATTCCGTGTAGACCAGACTCAGCAGCACGCCGTGGGGGGCGAGCATCGCCGCGGAGAGCCCCTGGACGATGCGCGCGGAATCGAGGAGCACGCTGACGCGCGGCAGAGTCTTGGGGTTCTCGGTGGAATCACACTGGCGCTGCTGCGCGAGGAGGGGCCCGCGATTTCCGACGACGACTATGAGCGCGACCGTGGTGGCGAGCGAGCGCAGACAAACCTCCAGCGTGCTAGCCGGTTTGGCGCGTTGCAAATCGTACACCGAACCCAAAAAATTGTGCACGCTCATCCAGCGTCACTTAAAAAACACTACAATCCCGATTGGAAATGTCTGCAGCGCGGCACGTTTACCCTGAAAGCCCTCGCCATGCACATATTCGAAGCCGAGCTCTCCGAACACCGCCACGCGATCGACCACGTTGAGCTGCGCACCCGCGAGGGCGCGTGCCGCCCAGATTTTGCCGGCCAGGCCACCCGAGCCGCTGATGTTGCCCACGCCGCCGCCGGCGCCGAGGTAGGAGATGAGGCGGTTCCAGGACGCGGTCCGGCACAGCACATCGAGGTTCACGGTGTATTGCGTGGTCTCGTTCGTGCCGCCGAGCGGCGTTTCGGTCTTGTTCCACGCGAACGACACCGCTGGTCGGACCACGACGGCGGGTGAGGCACGCCAGGTGACGCCGACCGCGGGGCTACCGCCTACCCGGAGATTGAGACCGAGCGTGCCGAGCTCGCGTTG
>DASPXD010000195.1:0-2430 GCA_035637435.1 Gemmatimonadales bacterium | reverse complement strand
GGTCGGTGCGGCGCTCGGCGCACTCGCGGGCCTCGTGGCCGGACGGGTGCTGAGCTCGCTGCTGTACGGGGTCTCGCCGCGCGATCCGCTCGTCCTTTTCGCCGCCGTCCTCGTACCGGTCGTCGTTGCGGCCGTAGCGAGTTATCTCCCCGCCCGCCGCGCGTCACGCGTCGATCCCGTTGTCGCGCTGAGGCACGAATGAACACACTGCTCCAAGACCTTCGCTACGCGTTCCGGGCCCTGGCCGCGAATCCCGCGTTCACCGCGGTCGCCGTGGGGACGCTCGCCCTCGGCATCGGCGCCAACACCGCGATCTTCACGGCGGTGCACCACCTGCTGTTCCGCCCGTATCCGTTTCTCGAGACGCCGCACCGGCTCGTGGCGCTGTGGCAGGTCGCTCCCGGAGGCAACGATCACAACGAAGTCTCTGCTGGCGATTTCCATGATTGGCGCGCGAACCTCAAGAGCTTCGACCACGTCGTGTCGCACGTCTGGTGGACCGGTAACGTCACCGGCGGCGAGCGACCGGAGCGCGTGCAGGGCATGCAGGTCTCGTCCGACTACTTCGAAACACTCGGACTGCGTCCAGCGCTGGGACGCACGTTCGTCGCCGGCGAGGACGAGCCAGGCAAAGACCGCCTGGTCGTTCTCAGCTGGGGTTTGTGGCAGCGGCGTTTCGGGGGCGACAGCGGCGTGCTGGGCACGATCGTGTCGATCAACGGTATTCCCCGCACGATCATCGGGGTGATGCCCGAAGCGGTCCGTTATCCGGCTCCCGCGGAGATGTGGGCACCCTACGCGCCAACCCTGGATACGTGGACGAGGCGGCGGTTGCACTACCTCTATGTCACTGGCCGGCTGGCGCCGGGCGTGACGCTGGAGCAGGCGCGCGGGGAGCTGACACGTCTGAGCGCGGGCCTCGCAGCGCAGTATCCCGCTACGAACAGAGACTGGCGGACGAACGTCCAGCCATTGGTCCGAGACGCGGCTCGAGGGATCGAGCCCATGCTGCTCGTGTTGATGGCCGCGGTGGGTTTCGTGTTGCTCATCGCATGCGCCAACGTGGCGAACCTCATGCTGGCGCGCGCGACGGGCCGCGGCCGGGAGTTGTCGATCCGCGCCGCGCTCGGGGCATCGCGCGCGGCGATCATCCGCCTGGTTCTCATCGAAGGCGGGGTGCTCGCGCTGGCAGGAGGAGCGGTCGGGGTCGTACTGGCCGTCTACGGGGTGGACCTGCTGCGCGCGTTCGTGCCGGCGGACTTCCGCCGGATGGTGCCGGGTTTCGATCGCATGAGTGTGAACGGCGCCGTGCTCGGATTCACGGCCGTTTTGTCGATCGGCTCGGCGCTGCTGTTCGCGTTCGTCCCCGCACTACGGGCCGCACGTGGCGCTGCGGGCGCGACCGACTCCCTGCGCAGGGGCGCGACCGCGGGAGGCCGTGAGCGCCATCGCCTGCGCCGCGCACTCGTGGGAACGGAAGTGGCGCTCGCGCTGCTCCTTCTCATCGGTGCGGGGCTCACGTTTCGGACATTCCGCCATCTCGGCACGCTCGATCCCGGTTTCGAGGCGCGCGGTGTGGCCTTGACGAGTCTCGCGCTCCCTGGCCGGTCTTACGAGGACGGACCTGCCGCCGTCCGGTTCTACAGCCGCCTGGTCGAGCGCGCCACGGCGCTGCCCGGCGTCGTCGTCGCCGGCGCGGCGAACGTCGTACCGCTGTGTGGCTGCAATCAGACCTCGAGTTTCAATGTCGTCGGGCAGCCACCTTACGGAATCGGCGAGCGACCCGATGTCGACTGGCGCGTCATCACGCCCGGGTATTTTGCCGCCTTGCGAGTGCCGGTGCGGCGTGGCAGGGACTTTGCCGCGACAGACGCCGCTGCGGCGCCGAGCGTCGTCATTGTTAACGAGACGCTGGCGCGCCGCTGGTTTCCCGACGGCGCGCTCGGGAAGCGGCTCATCATCGAGGGCGACACGGCACGCCCCGCCGCAGTCGTGGGCGTCGTCGCAGACATGCGGCATGCTGGCCTCGCTCAGGAAGCGCTTCCAGAAATGTTTCTTCCCGAAGCGCAGCGGCCCGTCTGGGAGATGACGCTCGCTGTCCGGACAGTCGGCGGCGACCCCGCCGCCACGGCACTGCTGCCGGCGCTTCGAGCGGCGGTGCTGGAGATCGATCCCGATCAACCCGTCTACGATCAACAGACGATGCAGGACCTTCTTTCCCTCAGCGTCCTGCAGTACCGCTTCTCGCTGCGGTTGCTCGTCGGCTTGGCATTGATCGCACTGCTGCTCGCAGGCGTGGGCATCTATGGAGTGATCTCACATCTCGTCGCTGAGCGTACGCGCGAGATCGGGATCCGGATCGCGCTAGGCGGCGACCAGCGCTCGGTCGAGCGGCTGGTCGTTCGGCAGGGGATGATGCCGGCGGCACTG
>DASPXD010000194.1:0-10300 GCA_035637435.1 Gemmatimonadales bacterium | reverse complement strand
ACGTGATCCGTTTCGGCCAGCGACGCGCCCATCGGCAGGATGATGCGGCGCTTCAGGCTCTCGGTGACGCCGCCCGTGCCCTCGCCCGGCTGCTCGCCGAGCACGTTCGTCTGCTCGAAATCAGGGTGATCGGAGTAGAGGATCAGCGGTTGGCGGCCGCTGAGCTGGTGCCGCAGCACCGTCGAGATCCTGGCATACCAGCGCTCGGCCATGCGCGCGGCTTCGGCCGCCGCCGGCGCTTCCTTATCATAGAAGTAGACGTCGAAATGCTGGGTCTTCAGGACTTTGAAGTGGAAGTTCTCATATTGAACAGGGTTCCGGCCGAAGTACTGCCCCTGTGCTCGGGGTGCGAGGAAACTCAACGAGCCGAGTAACAGCGTGACGCGAATGATGGTCTTCATGTCCTAGGATTACCCCCGGGTTGCGACAAGTTGCCTGGACCCAAGCTCGATACTTGAACGTACAACTTCTCTGCATTGTTCAGACTACCCAAACCGCGGCAAGGATACCCGATGTCTACGCCAATCGATTGGAAACAAGTCGATCGGGTCCTGGGCAGATCGGGCAATCTGCAAGGCGAAAGTTACCGGATGGGATTTCTGCGCAGTGACCTTCATGTCACCGTTGGCAAGGTGGTCGTTAAGCCGGCGCTCGCGCTGGGTTGATGGGTGGCGTTCAAACAGACGGGAGACAGCACGGCGATGTTAATGGGCGACCTCGTCTTGCTGCCGTCCGAGGTGGGTCCCGTCGTCGATGCACTGCAACGCGGGGGCATCGAGCAAACGGCCCTGCATAACCATCTGGTCGGCCAATCGCTATCCGGTAGCTCATGAGGCCCCCAGTGTACTATGTTCGCGCCATGAGCGCCCCGCTCGCCGCGCCCACGCCCACCGCTCCCATCGCACCACCGTCCCGCGTCGCGTCGATCGACCTGATTCGCGGCGCCGTCATGGTACTCATGGCGATCGACCACGTCCGCGTCTACTCCGGACTCCCCGCCGGCGGTCCCACGGCGGGGATTTTCTTTACGCGCTGGGTGACGCACTTCGTGGCGCCGGCTTTCATCTTAGGGGGATGGCTGAAATACCTTTAGAACGCGCCGCCACCGCCACCTCCCCCGCCGCCGCCGGAGCTGCCGCCCCCACCAAATCCCGAGCCGCTGGAGCTGCGCGGCGATGACGACATCGTGGTGCTCGCGACGCTCGACATATGCGCCATGCTGATCGAGAAATGGCTGACGTTGAAGTTCGTCATGCTGGGACCGACGTACCATCGCGGCGGCTCGGTGTAGATCCCTTCGAACGCACGGGCGAATTGCTGCTCGACACCGAAGGCCATCGCGTACGGCAGAAACTTATCGAACAGCTCCGGGTGACCGACGATGATGCGTTTCAAGTGCTCGGACTCGACCCGCCGGAGGAATTCCTCGAATCCCAGCACCTGCTCCAGCGCCCGCGTTCCGGCTTCGGTACGCGCCGGCATGATCTGCGCGAAGATGATCACGATGACCGCCGAAATGACCCCGGCGAGGATGAACGGAACGGGAGTGATCTGCGTCAGCTTGGAGAGATAGGTGCCGCCGATGCCGACCAGTAGGCCGACGCCCACGCCCAATCCCATCCACTTCTGCATCACCTTGTCGGGACGGTCCCGGTAGAAGCCATTGGCCGTCAATTCATCGAAGATCGCGTCACGAATCGACGGCAGCTCTTTGTAGAACTCGTCCTTCAGGTCCGACAAGTCGACGGTATCGCCCCGTGCGCCGAAGACGCCGTCAAAAACCTCGGTCTCGTGTCGCGCAAGGGGCTCTTCCTTGACGAGCCGGTGCAGGGTGTACTCCACGCCGCCGCCGAACAGGCCGAACAACTTCGGGTTCTGATGCTCTTCGATGCGCAGCTTGCCGCGCACGGCCAGGTCCACGAGCGTCGCGGTGATGTCGCGCATGTCCGCGGAATTGTCGAGCAGCGTGCCGGCTTGCGCCGGCGTCATCTTTGGCGGTGGCTCGTACTGCACGGCGACTGGGCGGCGCCGGGGATCGCGCCCGCGGCGCCACCAGCTGGCGAACGCCAGGAGAAAGACGGGGAGTGGGATCAGGAGCGGCCAATTGCTGCCAACAATCGCCAGCGCCCGGGCGGCACCACTCGGCGCTGTTACCACCCCCTTGTCCCAGCCCACGACGGCGGTCAGCCCCTCATGGTAGCCCAGGGGGTGCGGCATCGTGATGCGGACGATGTTGCTGTCAATCGTCACGCTTGCGTCCTGCGCGGTGGCGCCATAGATGCCGTTGTACGCGATCGCGCGGACACCTGGTGTCTGGGGTGGCAGTTCGATCTCCGCCGTCGCCGCCTGGATCGGTACCTCCCATTCGTCGCCGGTCACGTTCCAGTACAGCTCGTCGTGCTCGTCGAAGAACCGCAATCCATTCGTGGCCCGATAGCGCAGCACGATCGTGCGCGTCGCATCGGCTGCGCCCGGAATCCAGATCTTGTACTTGATGTAGTGGCTCTGCCGGCTCGTCTCGGTGCGCAGATTGTGGCCCGCGTCGTCCTGCGCACTCTCGAGCGAGACGCCGAGTGTCCAGTTCAAGCCCTGCGCGGTGCGGTATTCGACCGGAATTGTGCGGAACAAGCCGTTGTAGGAGCCGTTGAATCGCGCCGTGATCCTTTCGGTCACATCGACGCTGGCGTTTCGATTGACGAGAATCCGCGCGTCGAACCGCTCGATCGAGTAGGAGCGTTGCGCGCTGAGCGACGTTGCCGAGAACGCGAGGAATAGCAGGATGAGGGGCACCTTCGGCACGGCCCGTTCCGACGCGTCGTCCAGGCCAAAGAACTCGCGCGGATGCAGCCGCATCATTCCCGCGACGATCCCGGCGGGGAACTGCGCAATCGCGGTATTGAAGTCACGTACCACGGCGTTGTAGTAGCGGCGCGCGTTCTGCAGGTGATCTTCGACGTCCGTCAGCGTGGTCTGCAATCCCGCGAAGCTCGCCGCCGCTCGCAGCTCGGGATACGCCTCGGCGACGGCCACGACGCGCTGCAGCGCTCCGCCGAGCGGGTCTTCTTCGCGGGCACGCGTCGCGGGGCTGCGGTCCGCCGCCTGGAGCGCGCGTCCTCGTGCCGCGACCAATGCTTCGAGTGTGCCCCGCTCGTAGCCGGCGTGTCCCTGTACGACGGCGACGACATTCGGAATCAGATCGTGCCGGCGCTTGAGCTGCACGTCGATATCGGACCACGCATTGTCGCCCAGCTGGCGCAGCCGGATGAGGCGATTGAATGTGAAAATCGCCCACCCGACCACGAGCAGCCCGACGATACCGGCGACACCCATGGCGCCTACGCTAGCTCGGCGAAGGAGCGAATGCGAGGATGGTCCGCGGCGGCATCGTCCGGCGAGACGGCGCCGCGCACACACAACGCGGTCCGCATGCCGGCTGCTTTGGCTGCATCGAGCTCTGCGGTTACGTCCGAGATGAACAGCACATCACGCGGCTCCTGTCCCAGCGTCGCCGCTATCTGACGATAACTCCCGGCTTCGCGTTTCGGCCCGGTCGTCGTGTCGAAATAGCCCGAGAGAAACGACGAGAGATCGCCGTCCGCGGTGTTGGCGAAGAGATTGCGCTGCGCCTGCACGCTGCCCGACGAAAAAATGGCGATGCGCTTGCCGGCCTGCTGCCAACGCGCCAGCGCCGGCCGCACGTCGGGGTAGACTTCGCCCTTGCCCTTCAGCGCGCCGGCGCGGTAGCCCGCTTCCCAGATCCGGCCCTGCAGCGCTTTCAATGCCGTCGACTTGCGGTCGCGGTCCATCAGCCAGTAGACGTAGGCCTCGGCTGAGGCCCGCTCGTTCGCGGCGTTCCAGGGAGGGAGATCGGCGTGCGGCGGCTCGGATTGGTATTCGGCACGCAGCGCGGCGACGTCACGCTGCTCCAGCAGGTCGTGGACGCGGGCGCGCGCGTAGGGGAACAGGACCTGGTGGACGAACGCGATGGGTGTGGTCGTGCCCTCGATGTCCAACAGGACCGCGCGGATGCCGGAGATCAGCTCGTTTCCCAGGCTACAGCCTGGGAATGTAGACCGGCCCTAAGCAGACCGGTTCGAATCCCTTATCCGTCCCGCTGTTCGTGTAATGGGGCGTCCATCCCGACTTGTCCTGGAACAGCCGGATCGCGCGGATGTCACGGTCCCCGCACAGGTCGAACCAGTGCCAGGTGCCGCGCGGCACACGTATGAGGTCACCCGCTTCGACCTCGATCGCGATGACGGGGCCGCCCCCTTCGCGCGGGTGAATGTGAAACAGGCCGCGGCCCCGGATGATGAATCGGACCTCGTCCTCGTCGTGCCAATGCTCCGTGCTGAACTTGGCGAGCATCGCGTCGAGATTGGGCGTCGCGGACGTGACGTCGATGACGTCCGCCGTGACGTATCCGCCGCGGGCCTTCAGCTGGTCGATTTCAGGCGCGTACGCCGCCAGTACGGCCTCCGCCGGCGCGTTCGCCGCGGCGCGCTGCGCCAGCGGCCAGCGCTCATAGTCGATGCCCAACGTCGCGAGGTATTCGGTCACCTCGCGCTGATCGGTCAGTGTCCGCTGCTCGGCGGGAATCTTCACGGTTGCCATGTCGCACCTCGGTGTCGTCCCAACACTTCGAACAAAAACTCGAATACCTCGACTTGTCGCCTGGCTGCGGCGAGATCGCGGCCCCAGGTGTAGAGGCCGTGCCGCCGGATCAGGAAGCCGTGCACCTCGGGATGCTCACGCAGTTTCGCCTCGATCCGCGGAACGGCGGCGGACCAATCCTGCGTGTTCTCGACGATCGGCAGCCACTCGCGATGCTCATGGGTACGGACGCCGTCCAGCCCCTTCAGCATCTCATAGCCGTCGATGGCGAGACCGCCTGCCGCATCGGCGGTCCCATCGGAGAGAATCGTGCTCCAAATCGAATGCGTATGCAACACCGCCCCCGCCCCCGCTCCCCGCGATCGCACGATTGCCAGATGCAACGTCGCTTCGGCCGATGGCGTGCCGGCGCCTCCCACGACGCGGCCGTGCTCGTCGATCTCGACGATGTGGCCCGGCTCCAGGACGCCCTTATCGACACCGGTTGTCGTGATCGCAAGCGTGAGGGGATTCCGGCCGACGACCGCGCTGAAATTGCCGCTCGTGCCGAGCGCCCAGCCGCGGGAATAACAGTGGCGGCCGACCTCGGCGAGCTGGCTTGCGAGCGCGTCGAAGCCTTCACTCACCGACATCCTGAAGAATACTACGGTGCTTGCGATCTTGAGCAGACGAGACCAGCTTCGCGCGGTGTTCCACCTCGACAAGTGGTACGGCGACGTCGTCACCGCTCAAGGGGCTGGGGCCGTGGTGTACGCGGCGCGACTCCGGTGGGGAGCGCTCCGCATCGGGTACGGGGCGACTCTCGTGCTCACCGACGGGCATGCCCCGACAGGAGACGCCACCGTGCGCCGAGTGGCGTTGCCGCGGCTCGAAACGCCGCTCGCGACGTGGAGGAACGCGGCGCTTCGTGCCGAGGCACGCTGGTGCCGCGATGCGGCGCCGATCGAATGCCGTCTCATGGACGGACCCGATGGTGGGATTCACTGGACCTGCCACATGCCCCGGGCCGTGGCGCGCGTACAGATCGGCAATGCGACCCTCACCGGTCTCGGGTACCTCGAGCAGCTTCAGCTTTCCATTCCGCCGTGGAAACTCCCGTTTCGAGAGTTGCACTGGGGGCGGTATCTCTCGCCCCGGCATTGTGCCGTGTGGATCGACTGGACGGGCGACGACTCGCGACGGTGGAGGTGGCTCGACGGCGTCGAGCAGACCGGATGGCGAATCGTGTTCGACCAGAGCCGGACGATCCGCGATCAGCCCCTCGTGCACACCATCGGTCTCCCGCTGCCCGAGTGGGCGCGCCGGCTCGCCGGGCCCTTCGGGCGCGCGCGCGAGCACAAGCGTTTGTCTCGCGCCGTGCTGATGAACGACGCGGGTCCGCTCGATGAGGGTTGGGCGATTCACGAAGAGATCACGTGGTGAAGGTCGCGTACGGTGCTCTGTTTTTGGTCGCGCTCCCCGCAGGCCTGGGGATGTGGGCGCAAGCGACGGCCGATGTGATCACCGTTCCCGCCGTTCGCGCATCGGTCGCAGGATGGAGCCTCGCCGTTATCGGTGTTCTGCTCGTGACGGTGGGAGCGTACGCGCTGATCGCGCGCGGCCGCGGCCTGCCGATGAATCCATTCCCGCCGCCTTTGCTCGTCCGCACCGGCATCTACCGCTGGCTTCGCAATCCGATGTACATCGGCTTTGTTCTGGGGTGTGCGGGCGTAGCCATTGCGACTGGGTCGGCGGCAGGCCTGTGGCTTGTCACGCCGACGGTCGCGCTCGGCGCCGCGGCGCTGGCCTACGGGCACGAGCGCCACGACCTGGTGCGCCGCTTCGGGCCCTCAGTGCTTGTCCCGCCCCTTCTTTCCCTGCCGCGCGGCAATGGCAACGCGCCCTCCGCAGCGGAACGCGTCGCCGTGTTCTTGTGGGTGTTCCTGCCGTGGCTCGTGGCCTACTACGCCGTTCAGGCGCTCGGCCGTCCGGGCGACGCGTTCGGAACACAGCTGTCCTTCGAGCGTGGCTGGGCGGTCCTGCAGTGGACCGAACTCTTCTATGCCAGTGCTTATCTCTTCATCCCGCTGACGGCACTGCTGATCCGGACGCGCCATGCCCTGCGCCGATTCGCGATGCAGAGCGCACTCGCTACCGTCGTAGTCGCCGTGTTGTGGCTCGTCATTCCCGTGGTCGCGCTCAATCGGGCGTTCGAGCCGTCCGGCGTGTGGGGGCGGTTGCTCGCCTGGGAGCAGGCGCACTCCCGAGGCGTAGCCGCGTTCCCGGCATTTCATGTCCTGTGGACGTTGCTGGCCGCGCACGGCTGGACGGAGAATACGCGCGCGACCGACCGCCGTGGTTGGAAGTGGATTGGCTGGACTTGGGCGACCCTGATCACGGCGAGCTGCATCACCACCGGAATGCACACGGTGATCGACGTCGTGGCCGCGATCGCGCTGTATCCGCCGCTGAGTCGGTACGAAGCGACATGGGCGACGATCCGGTCACTCACGGAGCGCCTCGCGAACTCATGGAGAGAGTGGCACCTGGGCGCGGTGCGCGTGATTAATCACGCGACCTTCGCGGCGGCGGCAGCGGTTGTGGGGATTCTCGTGGCGGGAGCTGCCGGCGGTCCGGCGCAGCACGCAGCTGTAGCCTGGACGGGCTTGTGCATCCTCATCGGGTCCGCGGTCTGGGCGCAGCTGCTCGAGGGTTCCTCTCGTCTACTCAGACCGTTCGGGTGGTATGGTGGCGTCCTGGGTGGCGTGTTCGGTGGGGTGACGGCACGCTTCGCCGGCGTCCCCATCCTCCCGTTGCTCGCGGCGTTCGCCGTCGCAGCTCCATGGATCCAGATCCTTGGCCGGCTGCGATGCCTGGTGCAAGGCTGCTGTCACGGCGGACCGGCACCGGAGGGGATTGGCATCCGGTATTGGCACCGCCGGTCTCGCGTCACCCAGCTTGCCGGTCTCGCGGGCGTCCCGATTCACGCCACGCCGCTCTACTCCATCGCCGCCAACGTCGTCATCGGCCTGTTGCTCCTGCGCCTGAGGCTGATCGGTGCGCCCGACGCACTGCTGGTCGGCGGCTACCTGATCTTGGCTGGATGTGCTCGATTTGTTGAGGAATCGTTTCGCGCCGAACCGCAGACGCCGATCATCGCGCGGCTTCATTCCTATCAATGGATAGCGACTGCATCGGTGATTGCCGGGATTGTGTGCACCGTATTACCGTCCGCGCCCGCACGCCAGGCGTTTCAACCGCCCACGCTGCCCCTGGTGTTGGCCGCGCTCGGGCTGGGGATTCTCACCGGGGCAGCGATGGGAGTCGACGTGCCGAGGTCCAATCGCCGATTCTCGCGACTGGCCTCGGCCGACTGACCGAGCATGGGTTCCTCCCCGAGGGGAGTCGATACTACCTGCCGCGGGTCGGGCCCGCCACCCGGCCTAACCCTGGGATGTGCCTCCGCCGAGCTCGAGCGAGCACGCCCCGAGACGGGCCGGCCAACGCGGCGTGAGCGAGAATCCCTGGACGGTTTCCTCAAAGCCACGCTCACTGCGCGCGACGGTGGTGATTTCGGAGCGCCAGACTTCGGTGTCAGGCTGCAGGCGCAGCGTAACTTCCCGAGCCAGCGACAGCTCGGGCGCGAACACCGCGTTCGCGGGTGCGGCCGCCGCGTTCCAGGTATAGGCGACGTCGAGGCAACCCGCCCGGTCGAATGTCAATCGCTTCTCGAGATCGTCCGCTCGCAGTACCACGGTCGCAGAGTCGCCGTTCAACGACACGAGGGCACTCATCGGCACCGCTGCCCACGACCGGATCGCCTCGTACTTCGCGCTCGCGTAGGCGGCGGCGGATACATCGTCGCCCAACAATCGCTCGACGAGGATGGCGCGCCGCTCGGCGTCTACCGGCGGCAGCGCGGTGAGCCGGGACGCTTTCTCGATGTCGTGGATGCTCGCGGTGCCCCCCCCCACCGTCCCCCCGCCGCTTTTGTTGTCGCCGCCCTGCGGTTGCTTGGGAATCTCGTGATACGATTCGCGCCGCCGGGTAAGGACGTCAGCGAGATTTGTGAGGTCCTTGAACCGCGTCAACATCTCGATCGCACCGCCGCGCTGAGGGCTGATCACCGCGGAGAACTGCGCGGAGTGGATCCACAGCTCCGGATAGCCGTCGTAATCGAGATCCAGCTCGTCGTACGCCAGCGATTCTCCCTGGCGCAGCACGCGCTCCGCGATGGCGAGCTGGCGCCAGATCGCGTTGCGAAGATGCGGGAGATAGAGGCCGCCGAACACGCCGTGCCAGTAGGCGTCGTTGCACTGGGCACGCCCGATCGCCCGCCGGGCCTCCGGCGGATCGCCACGGCTGCGTGACAACGCGGACAGCGCAACCATCGTCTTGTGCATGCGGTTCGACTCGGGGTACTTGACCAGGAAATGGTGCCAGTGTCCCCCCCGCACGAACGCGGCCGAAGCCTCCAGATCCTTGGGGCCAAGCTCCTCTTCCAGTCTGGTGAGGTCCCGCTGAGCGGCCGGGGGCAGCGCCCATGTTTCCATTTCCCGGTAGGACGCCGTGCCGAGATAGGCGAGTCCTCCTGACGGGACCTCCCGGAACGCTTCCTGGCCGGTCGCCAGCGTGATCTCGCCCGCCGCGGTCAGCTGCTCCATGGTGCGCAGAAACGTGTCGAGCCACCCGGAGCCGTACACCCAGTCTTTCGTCCCCGGCCAGCCGCCGAACTTCTCGCCATCGTCGGCCAACACCGCGAGGCCGTGGCCCTGCGAGCGCAGCTCGCGCAGGTACGCCGCCGTCTCCTCCGGTGGCCGGAACGGGATCAGGTAGCGCAGCCGCTCGTCGATCGCCAGCAGTCCCACGCGGCGGCCGTCGGATTCCGTATGGTGGGGTCGGTGTAGCTCCTCGCGCCGGAATCCGCTGACCAGGAAATGCCGGTCATCGACAAGAGCGTAGTCGACGCCGGCCTCCGCGAGGTCCGCCGCAAGCTCCGGCTGCCACACGCGCTCCGTCAGCCAGAGCCCGGTCGCCTGCACGCCGAAGCGTCGCTTCAGGTGTTCGCGCATGCGGCCGATCTGCTCGAGGCGGTCGGGGCGGGGCAGGGACGCGAGGATCGGCTCGTCGAACCCCGCGAGCAGCAGCTCGACGCGTTGGTCGGCCGCCAGCCGGCCGATCATGTCGAGCCAGGCGGTGTCGTGTTGTTCCAGCCACTCGAGCAGCGGGCCCGAGACGTGGAGTGTGAGCGGCAAGAGGCCGGCGGCGGTCGCGCGCTCGATGATCGGCCGGTAGACGTCGCGCACGTGGTCGGCCATGACGTGGTCGAAATTCCCCACCGGCTGATGCAGGTGCAGGCCGAAGACGAATCGCAGGGGTGCGGTCATGACGGTGTCGGTTGGAAGGTGCTGCGAAACACGTCAGTCGCGCTCCCTGCGGCGGGATCGTTGCTGCGCGCGTCGCCAAGCTGAGCGAGGAACCCCGCCTCGAGTCGGGCGCTCTCGGCGCCGGCGAGCGAGATCGCGTGCGCGGCGTAGCGAAGCACCTGACGGCCCTCGAGGCCGGCGATGTCGTCAAAAAACCAACCGCACGACGACATGGCGCGCACCACCCCTCGCTCCATCTCGATGAGCCGCGCGGTGTTCTCGTCGCCCCGGACGGGCCCGGTGGCTCCTGCGGCCTCGAGAAACGCCCGCGGACCCCCAGG
>DASPXD010000193.1:0-5228 GCA_035637435.1 Gemmatimonadales bacterium | reverse complement strand
TAGTACTTGGAGCGTCGTCCGCCAGCCACACCTCGTTTGTCCTGGTTGTGGCTCCCGCGCGGTCATTCCCGAAGGCATGAAAGACGCCAAATGCAATGAGTGCGGCCGCGTCTCCCCGATTGACTGGAAGGATGCCGGCTAATAAGACGACGGTAAGGGACGGCAGGTAAAACGACGGTAAGGGACGGTAGGTAAAACGACGGTCAGGGACGGTAATGGTTAGAACACCTCGTATCTCTTGACCGCTTTTGAAACGGCGCTATAAAGTCGCCACGTCATAAAGCCGGCCCTACCACGCAGCGCGTCTAATCGATTCCAGTCCGCTTCTGATAAGAGCTTGAGATCGCGAACCAATCGCAGAACGTAGGCGAGTTCTGCGAGCGATCCGATACTGATATCGATGAATCGCCTGAACTCGGTCGAGCCTCGCTTGGCGGAGCCCTCGGCGAGGTTCACCGCCGCGGAGAATGCCGCCCGTCGGGCCTGCGACGTCAGACCGTAGAGTTCGTGCTTGGGGAAGGATTTCGTTGCGTCGTAAACGGCAACGACTAGCTCATGACACAGCTTCCAGGCGTGCAGTCTTTCATGCGCGAGCATGAGGAAATCTTTCGGGAAGCCGTCAACACTTAGTCAAACAATCAGGTCGTCACACTTACCGTCCTTTACCGTCCCTTACCGTCCCTTACCGTCCCTTACCGTCAAAGTTCAGGGGGCACGTACGGACTCGGCGCGGGCACCTTAAGTTCCGGGTCCGCACCTTTCGCACAGAGGTGTTCGAGCAGTTCGATCTGCCGCTTCTGAATGTGCCAAAGCTCGTGCCATTGCTTGAACCGCAACGAATCCAGCTTGTCGTGAAGGTCTCGAATCTCAATTTCCGCCATCAGGTTGATCTCGTAGTCCTGATTCGCCTGCATGCGGTCTTTGTGCGCCTGGCGGTTCTGACTCATCATGATCACGGGTGCCTGCAGGGCGGCGAGCGTCGAGAGCACCAGGTTCAAGAGAATGAACGGATACGGATCGAAGGGGTGGCGCGCGAGCACCCACGCATTGACGATCATCCAGGCGACGAGAATCCCGCCGAACAAACCGATGAACCTCCAGCTGCCACCAAACTGCGCCACCTTGTCGGCGATGTGCTCGCCGAACGTCATCTGCGTTTCCATGTCCTGGTGCACCAGCTTACTCACCCGTCCGCGGCGCGTGATCTTCGAGACCACCGAGTGCTCGAGCTCCGACAGCTTCTGATACTCAGCCTCGAGATAGGACACGAACTTCTTGGCCCGATACTGCTCGAGGCAGTTCGCGCAGATGCCGCGCTTCGCCTCCCACTCCGGCCGGTCCTGCTTGATGAGATCGAGGATCCGGTTCTCCAGCTTCTGGGGGGATGCCAGCGTACGGCCTTCCACTTCGCTGTTGCACAACGAACAGTTCACCTTCGGCATGCGCTCGTCTCCTAAGGCTGCGGTGCGGGCAGTTGCATGTGCAGTACGTGAACGAGGAACGCCCAGCGATCGGTCTGCTCCTCGATGATCTTGGCGGTGGGCTTGCCGGCGCCATGGCCCGCCTTGGTCTCGATGCGGATCAGCACCGGGTCCGGGCCGCCCTGCGCCGCCTGCAGCGTCGCGGCGTACTTGAAGGAGTGGCCCGGCACGACGCGATCGTCGTGATCGGCGGTGGTGATGAGCGTCGCCGGGTAATGCGCCCCCGGCTTCATGTTGTGGATCGGTGAGTACCGATAGAGAAACGGGAACTGGCCCACACTGTCAGCGGAGCCGTACTCCGTCACCCAGGCCCAGCCGATCGTAAATTTGTGGAAGCGCAGCATGTCCATCACGCCGACCGCGGGCAAGGCAGCTCCAAACAGGTCGGGCCGTTGGTTCAAGACCGCGCCGATCAGCAGCCCGCCGTTCGAGCCGCCGCCGATTGCCAGCTTGGGCGGTGCGGTGTAACGCTCGGCGATCAGGTATTCGGCCGCCGCGATGAAGTCATCGAAGACATTCTGCTTGCGATCGAGCATCCCCGCCTGATGCCAGTCCTCCCCGTATTCGGAGCCGCCGCGCAACACCGCTTGCGCGTACACGCCACCCATTTCGAGCCACGCCAGCACACCGATCGAGAAGCCCGGCGTCATGTTGACGTTGAAGCCACCGTAGGCGTACAGATAGGTCGGGTTCGATCCGTCCTTCTTCAATCCCTTCTTGTACGTCAGAAACATCGGGGCGCGCGTACCGTCCTTGCTGCGATAAAAGACCTGGATCGTCTCGTAGATGGACGGATCGACGGCGATCTCCGGGGCCTTGAAAACGCTCGATGTCCCGGTGATGAAGTCGTGTCGGAAGATCGTCGTCGGATACAGGAACGATGTGAACGCGTAGAACATCTCCGTGTCGCGCGGCTCACCGGTCACCTGCACGATCGACCCGAGCGTCGGTAGCGCGATCTCTCCGAGCGGCCGGCCGTCCAGCGCGAACAGACGCAGCTGCGAGTAGGCGTCGTGGAGATAGCGGATCACGAAAGTGCTGTGCACGATCTGTGAGCCTTCCATGACGTCGGCCGCTTGTGCCACGAGCTCACGCCAGGCGGCCGGCTCCGGGTGGCGGGTATCGACGGTAATCACCCGTCCGCGCGGCGCGCTATTGTCGGTTTGGAAAAAGAAGCGCGGGCCGTCGTTGCCGACGAAGTTGTAGGCCGCGTCGAAGTCGTCGAGCAGACGGACAACGGGAGCATCGAGCCGCGGATGCTTCGGACGCCCTAGGTCCTGGTAGTAAATGCGATTGCGCCGATCGGTCCCCAACCATACCGCGTAGACGGCGTACCGTCCGTCCGCGCTGACCTCGACCCCGAATCCCCAGTCGGGGTGGTCGGGTCGCTCGTAAATCAGGCGGTCGGCGGACTGGTCCGTCCCCAGCTTGTGATAGTAGACCTTCTGGTTGCGATTCAGCTCGAGCAGCGGATCGGCGCCGGCAGCGGGCTCGGGGTAGCGGCTGTAGAAAAACCCCGCGCCATCGTGCGTCCACGCGGCGCTGGAGAACTTGATCCACTTCAGATGATCGCTGTGGTCCTGACGCGTCGCGACGTCCCGCACCCGGAATTCCTGCCAGTCCGATCCGCTGCCGGACGTGCCGTAGACCATCGTCCGCCCGTCTTCGGCAAACGCGAGGATCGAGAGCGCCACGGTGCCGTCGGCCGACAGGGTGTTGGGGTCGAGCAGCACCTCGGGTGTCGCCGTCAGCGAGGATTGGGTGTAAAGCACCGCCTGATTCTGAAGGCCGGAATTCTTGAAGAAGAAATAGCGGCCGCCCTTCTTGAACGGCGCGCCGTATTTCGGATAGTCCCACAGCTCGGTCAGGCGGCGGCGGATGCGCTCGCGTTCCGGAATGCGCTCCAGATACCCGAACGTCACGCGATTCTCCGCCTCCACCCAGCTGCGCGTTTCGGGTGAATCGACGTCCTCGAGCCAGCGGTAGGGATCGGCGACCTTGGTCCCGTGGTAATCGTCTACGACGTCGTCTTTGCGAGTGGCGGGATATGTGATGGTTTGTACCAGCATGAGCGTGGTTAAAAATAGAGGAGTCATGACGCGTAAACGTGCCCCGTGCCGCGGTTTTGGGATAGGGGGGCGCCGCGCCGCGACGCTATTTCGTGTGACGTGCCGACGTTTACCGTGGGACTCGAAGCCGCTCGCACGATCCTCAAGGAACGATTCGGTCATCCGTCCTTCCGCGTGCATCAACTCAAGGTGCTCGGCCCGCTGCTGGCTGGTCGGGACGTACTCGCCGTGCTGCCCACCGGCGCGGGCAAGTCGCTTTGCTATCAGGTTCCGGCGCTGCTCGGCACGGGGCTCACGCTCGTCGTCTCACCGCTCATTTCACTGATGCAGGACCAGGTGGCCGCGCTGCGGCGCCACGGCATCGCCGCCGCGTACGTGAACAGCCAGCTCGATGCCGATCAGCGGCGCGTCGTGCTCGATGCGGCGACCGGCGGCCGGCTCGCGCTGTTGTACTGCGCCCCTGAGCGCCTCGCTTCACTCACGCGCCGGCTGTGTGCCGCCGGCACGTCGGTGGCGCTGCTGGCCGTCGACGAAGCGCACTGCATCACCGAATGGGGCAACGAATTTCGCCCGGTTTACCGGCGGCTGGGCGTGTTCCGCTCGCAGCTGGGCCGCCCACCGACGATCGCGCTCACCGGCAGTGCAACGCCTGGCGCCCGCGCCGACATCCTCAAGGTCCTGCGGATGGCGGATGCCGAAGTCGTCGTGACGTCGTTCGATCGTCCGAATCTCGCGTTCGGCGTGCGGCAGGTGCGCGACGACCGGGAACGGTTCGCCGTGATCCGCGAGCGGGTGCGACATGCCGACGGTGCCTCGCTCATTTATGCGCCTACCCGGCGGCTGACGGAGCTCGTGACGCGCGCACTGCTCAGGACCAGCGTCCGAGCGGCCCCGTACCACGCCGGTCTGAGCGCGAGCATTCGGAGACGCGTGCTGCGTGCGTTTCTCGCGGGAGAGGTACGGGTCATTGTGGCGACCAGCGCGTTCGGTATGGGGATCGACAAGCCCGATGTCCGGCAGGTGCTGCACTGGGGCCCGCCAGCCACGCTCGAGGCCTATTACCAGGAGGCCGGCAGAGGCGGCAGAGACGGCCAGGCCGCCGAGTGTCTCATCCTGTGGCGGCGGGAAGACTTCGGTTGGGGCAGCATCGCGCCGGCGATGCGGCGGTATGTGGAAACTCGGCGCTGCCGGCGGCGGATGTTGTTGGAGTATTTCGGGGAAAGCGCTGGTGTTTGTTCGGGGTGCGACGTGTGCGGCGTTTCAGGTCGCGTCCCTTTCATCAGTAAGGCACTAAATGTGCAACGAGGCCTGGGGAAATCCCTAGCACCGGGGCGTGCCGCAAAAACGCCCTATCATGCCCCAAAAACACCCTAGCCGAATGGTGAGATGCGTCACACTTTTGCGGCTCATTTGTTATGAGCGCCCTCATGGTGCTGTTTGCTGGTTGCATCCCTCTTTCGTGATCAGCGTTCTCATCGTGGCAGACATTCGTCTGTACCGCGAGGGACTCGCGCAGGCCATAGAGCGGCAGGCCCACTTGCGGCTCGCAGGCACCGCTGCCGACCCCGACAGCGCGTTTCAGCAGGTTCGGACCGCTCGCCCGGATGTCGTCCTTGTCGATATGGCGATGGCTGGAAGCACGGAGGCCATCCGCGCGATTCGCGAGTTCGCACCCGAA
>DASPXD010000192.1:0-20801 GCA_035637435.1 Gemmatimonadales bacterium | reverse complement strand
CCCCCCGGGCACGCCGCCTCAGGACGGGGTGGAAGGCGTCGAGGACGTGCCGCTGGAATCAGCCGCCGCGGGACAGCTGCGGTCCAGACGCGTCGCGTTCGGATAGAACCGACGCAGGTGCTCACAGGTCTCCTGCACCTCCTGCTTGTAGCCGATCGCGCGATAACTGTCCACCAGCCGCAGCAACGCGTCAGGCGCGCGTTGCGCATTGGGATAGTTCGCGATCACGTCCTTGAAGTAGATGATCGCGGAGTCGAATGCCTTGCGACGCAGATAGAACATTCCCGTCTTGTACGTCTTTTCGGCAAACTGATTCTCCAGGCGTTTCACGTGGGGCCGGGCGCGAGCCGCAGCGTCGGTGTCGGGATAGCGGCCGGCGAGCTCCTGGTAAATCGCCAACGCCGTCTCGCCGTCCGTGGGATCGAGCTCCGGCCGGTGCCACAGCCGCAGGTTGGCGTCCCCGGCTCGCAGCAACGCCAGCGGTGCGTATTCCGTCATGGGAAACTCGTCGGCGACCTTGCGGAAATCCGCCGCAGCCTGGACCTGATCTCCCAGCTGGAAGTAGCATTCGGCGAGGTAGTAGCGCACCTGCGCCAACTCGGGTGCGCCGGGACCGAATTCGAAGGTCGTGCGCTGGAGCAGGACCTGGGCATGACGGAAATCGCCGCGGCGGAACAGCCGCATGGCGCGCTCGAGATCGACGTCAGGCGCCACGGCCGCCGCTGCCGAGCGCGGCCGGCCGTGATGGCAAGCGGCCGCCCCCCCCAGCACCAGGCAAAGCATCAGCGCGTCGAGCGTTCGTCCCATCCTCATTCCGGTTCGGCCTTTCCTAATCGGTTCAGCTTTTCCTGCGCGCGTTGTGAAATCGTGTCGCCCGGCGTCCCGCCGGCGAGGGCCTGCTGATAGCTCTCCATGGCTCCGGGCACGTCGCCCTGCGCCAGCCGGACATCGCCCAGGCCGAGGAACGCGCCCCGCACCACGTCCGGTGATGCACCAGGAGCCGTCGCCCGCCGGAACCACCCCTCGGCGTCCGCGGGGCGCCCTTGCTCCAGCGCGATCTGCCCCTCGACCAGCGCACAGAGCCCAAGCCCTTCGCGCGCCGGTTCGACCACGGCGGCCGCCCGCTGCCGCCGGATCACTCCTTCAAACACGGCCACGGCCGTACTACACTCGCGGACCCGCACCAGCGTCATGCCGTAGACGAACAGTAGCGAGTCGGCGCGGGCAGCGTCGACCGCCGACGCCGCGGCGACCGGCAACAGGGCGCGCGCCTCCGCGGTATCGCCGCGGTCGACCGCGTCGAGAGCGGCGAGCACGACGTAGCGGCCCAGGGGCCGGCGGGGCGCAACCTCGCGCAGTCCCGTCAACGCGCTGGCCAGGGCCGTGCGGTCGTTCGCGGCGAGCGCCGCCCGCGCCACGCGATCGAGGCCGTCGGCGGCTTCATCCGCGCGCGAGCGGTCGCGGTGCGCCAGGGCGCGGTAGGATTCGGCCGCCAGCTCGTAGTCTTCGGCATGCATGGCGGCAGCCCCGACCTTGGCCAGCAGGGTCGCGTTCCCCGAGTTCGATTGGCGCCCCAGCTGGTACTCGGCCAGCGCGTCGGCGTACGAGCCCGCTGCGTACGCGCGGTCGCCAAGCTCTTCATGATTGGCAGCGGAACCGGTACAGGCCAGCGGGATGAGCGACAGCAGCAGCGTCAGCCGTCTCACTTCTTTTTCTTCTTTCGGGGCGCCCGCTCATCCGCCGCGCCGGCAGCCACCGGACTCGGAGCGGGGGGAACGTCGGAGCGAGACAGGAGCGCGAGGTAGGCTTCCACCCGCGGATCTTCGGGCCGCCGCGCGCGCAACTCCTCCCAGACCGCGCGCGCCGCCAGTCCGTCGCCGGCAAGATAGCAGGCCAATCCCAGCATCGCGGCGGCGTCGAGGAACGAGGGACGCTCGCGCACGATTGTCTGGAAATGCTCGTGGGCATCGAGCGCACGTCCCGCCTCGAGCAACAACCGGCCCAACTTGTAGCGCAGGTCGTGGAACGCCGGCCCGAGTGCGAGCGCGGCCTCGTACTGGGCGATCGCCTCGGTCAGCCCGCCCGCTTCGAGGTACGCCTCGCCGAGCGTTGCGTGCTGATTCGCGAGCTTCGCCGCGATGTGGCCGTGGAATCCGGCACGCCGCTCCGAGCCGACCTGGCGGGCGCGACGCAACACCGCGTTCGCTTCTTCCTCGCGGCCCAGCTCGTTCAGCACGAGCGCCCGATGAATCAATGCCTCGATGTAGTTGGGGTTGAGGGCGAGCGCCCGATCGAGCTGCTGCAGCGCCTTGTCGGGCTGCCCCGCGAGGGAATACGAGAGTCCCAGCAGGTGATGGGCGTCCGCAAACGCGCGGCCCGTCGCGACGACCTCCTCCAGGAGATGAATCGCGCCGTAATAGTCCTGCAGCTGAAAGCGCTCGTTAGCCTGCTCGACCAGACGTTCGGGACTGACGTCCATGAACCTCCTCGTACCAGTCGACAAATTTCCGGATGCCTTCCTCAATGCCGACGCGCGGCCGGAACCCCAGCACGGCGCCGGCGTGCGCGAGATCGGCGTCCGTCAGCCGCACGTCCCCCGGTTGCTCGGGATGGCGCTCGATGCGCGCGTCCCGGCCCAGCGCCGTGGCGATGAGCGCGATCAGCCGGTCGAGCCGGACGCGCTCGCCACCGCCCAGATTGACCGTCTCGATCGTCCCCGTGGCGGCACGTGCGGTCCAGTCCAGCGCGGTCAGGATGCCGTCCACGCAGTCGGTAATATAGGTGTAGTCGCGCTCGCTCGACCCATCCCCGTGCATCCGCACCGGCCGGTCCCGGGCGATCAGATCGGTGAACTTGTGGATCGCCAGATCGGGACGCTGACGCGGGCCGTAGACGGTAAAAAACCGCAGGCAGATGATCTTGAGCGGATACAGGTGCGCGAAGGCATGGGCCACTAATTCTCCAGCGCGTTTGCTGGCGGCGTACGGCGAAATGGGCGAGACGGCCGGCTCGTTCTCCGTAAACGGGGCCGGCGTGGCATTGCCGTACACGGACGATGAGGAGCCGAAGACGATGCGGTGCAACCCGACACGCCGCGCCGCGTCGATGAGGCGCGCAGTCGCGGTCACGTTCGCCTCCATGTACGCGCCGGGATCTTCGAGCGAGGGGCGTACACCGGGTTTGGCGGCGAGATGGACGACCGCCTCGACGCCGTCCAGCGGCACGGAATCGCGCGCGACGTCGGCCTCGACGAAGCGGAAGCCGGGACGCTTGCGTAAGCCCGCGAGGTTGCGCTCCTTCACCTCGCGTCCATAGAACGGATCGAAGTTGTCGACGCCAGTGACTTCGTGGCCGCGCGCGATGAGCGCCTCGCTGACGTGCGACCCGATGAATCCGGCGGCGCCCGTGACGAGGAAGCTGTGCGTCACGCTCCTCGCCCTCCTGCGCGCGCAACCACGCCACGGAAATACTCGATCGTCCGCCGCAGCCCTTCGTCCAGACTGACCTTTGGCTCCCAGCCGAGCGTCGTGCGGGCGAGCGCAATGTCGGGCTGGCGAACCTGCGGATCGTCCACCGGCAGGGGTCGTTCGACGATGTCGCTCTTGCTCCCCGTCAGCGCGAGCACCCGCTCGGCGAGCTGCCGCACGGTGAACTCGTGCGGGTTGCCAATGTTGGTCGGATCGGCGCTGCCGTGCTCGAACAGGCGGATGATGCCCTCGATGAGATCGTCCACGTAGCAGAAGGAACGCGTCTGCGAGCCGTCACCGTAAACCGTGAGCGGCTCGCCGCGCAACGCCTGCACGATGAAGTTCGATACGACGCGCCCGTCGTGCGGACGCATGCGGGGGCCATAGGTATTGAAGATGCGAAGGATGCGCGTGTCGAGGCTGTGATAGCGATGATAGGCCATCGTCATCGCTTCCGCGAAGCGCTTGGCCTCGTCGTACACGCCCCGCGGTCCCACCGGGTTCACGTTGCCCCAGTACGTCTCGGGCTGGGGATGGACCAGGGGATCGCCGTAGACCTCGGACGTCGAGGCGAGCAGAAACCGCGCGTTCTTCGTCTTCGCGAGCCCGAGTGCGTTGTGTGTGCCGAGCGCGCCCACTTTGAGCGTCGGGATCGGGTACTCCAGGTAATCGATCGGGCTCGCGGGACTGGCGAAGTGGAGGATGCCGTCCACGGGACCCGGGACATGGATGAAGGTGCTGACGTCGTGGCGGACGAACTGAAAGCTCCGGTGATGCTCGAGGTGGGCCAGGTTCGCCGGCGCCCCGGTGAGGAGGTTGTCCATCCCCACCACCGCGTGATCGAGCGCGAGCAGCCGGTCACACAGGTGCGAGCCGAGGAACCCGGCCGCGCCCGTTACGAGGAGGCGCATGCCAGGCGGCGGCCGATGCTGTCGTAGGTGAACCCGAGTTTGGCGAGTCGGTCGGGGTCGTAGAGGTTGCGGCCGTCGACGATGAGGGGCCGCCGCATCAGCTGCCGCATCCTGGAAAAGTCGGGATTGCGGTACTCGAGCCACTCCGTGACGATGGCCAAGGCGTCGGCGCCGGCGAGCACATCGACGGCCTGCCCCGCATAGCTCACGCGGTCGCCGAGATGCCGTCGCGCCGTTTCGAGCGCGGCGGGGTCGTGCACGCGCACCGTGGCGCCCGCGGCCAGCAGCGCCTCGACCAGCACGAGCGCGGGGCTCTCGCGCACGTCGTCCGTCTCGGCTTTGAACGCGAGGCCCCACACGCCGACCGCCCGGCCTTTCAGCTTGCCCTCAAAATGCCGCTCGAGCTTCTCGAACAACAGCCGTTTTTGCCGCTCGTTCGCCGCCTCGACCGCCGTGAGGATGTCGAGCGGCACGTGACGTGCTTCTCCCATCCGCAGCAACGCCTGCACGTCTTTGGGGAAGCACGAGCCACCGTAGCCGGGCCCGGGAAACAGAAACGCGGGCCCGATGCGGCGGTCGGAGCCGATGCCCTTGCGCACGAGGGTGACGTCGGCGCCGACGGCCTCGCACAGCTGGGCCACCTGGTTCATGAACGAAATCCGCGTCGCCAGCATCGCGTTGGCGGCGTACTTGGTCATTTCCGCCGAAGGCAGGTCCATGAAGATGAGCGGATTGCCGGTGCGGACGAACGGCGCGTACAACTCCTCCAACATCTTCGCCGACTCGCCTGAGTCCACGCCGATGATCACGCGGTCGGGCTTCATGAAGTCCTCGACCGCCGCGCCTTCCTTCAGGAACTCGGGGTTCGAGCAGACGTGGAACGGGGTTGTGGTATGCCTGGCGACCTCGGCGCGAACCTTCTCGGCCGTGCCCACGGGAACGGTACTCTTCGTGATGATCGTCTTCGGCCGATTCATGTGCTGGCCGATCGTGCGCGCCACCGCCAGGACATGCTGCAGGTCGGCGGAGCCGTCCTCATCGGGAGGCGTGCCGACCGCGATGATCACGATGTCGGAGCGCTCCACCGCAGCCCCCACCTCCGTGGTGAACGCGAGACGCCCCCCGCGCTGATTACGGGTGACCAGCGGCTCGAGCCCGGGCTCGTAAATCGGAAGCTTGTTGCTCTTGAGGCTGGTGATCTTGGCGGCATCGAGATCGGCACACACGACGTCGTTTCCCGTCTCCGCAAGACAGGCGCCGACAACCAGACCAACGTATCCCGTGCCGACGACGGCGACCTTCACGCGCGGGAGCCCGCCTTGGGCAACACGTGCCGCGTGTCGACGGTCGAGCGGGCGTGCCGTGCGACCAGCTTGTAATCCACCGCCGCGTGATCGGTCACGATGATGACGCAGTCGGCCTGCCGGAGCGTCTCCGCGGTCAGCGGCACGGAGCTGAGCGTGATGCCGTCTTCCTTCAGTACCGGGACGTGCGGATCATGATAGGAGACGTCGGCTCCGCGCTGCAGCAGCAGCCGGATGACGTCGAGTGCCGGACTCTCGCGGATGTCGTCGATGTTGCGCTTGTACGCGACCCCCAGCAGCAGGACGTGGCTGCCGCGGACCGCCTTGCCTTGCTCGTTCAGCGCGTCGACGACTTTCCCGACCCAGAACTCGGGCATCTCGGCGTTGAGCTCCCCGGCCAGCTCGATAAAGCGGGTCTTGTAGTTGAGCGTCCGCATCTTCCAGGCGAGGTAGTGCGGATCCAGGGGAATGCAGTGCCCGCCGACGCCCGGCCCCGGCGTGAACTTCATGAAGCCGAAGGGCTTGGTGGACGCGGCCTCGATGACTTCCCACACGTCGACGCCCAGTTTGTCGCAGACGATCGCCATCTCATTTACGAGCCCGATGTTGACGCTGCGGAACGTGTTCTCGAGGATCTTCACCAGCTCGGCGGCTTCCGGCGACGACACCGGCACCAGCGTGTCGATCGCCGGCTGGTACAGCGCCGTCGCCACCTTCAGGCAGGCCGGCGTAATCCCGCCGATGACCTTCGGGGTGTTGCGCGTGGTGAACCGCTCGTTGCCCGGATCGACGCGCTCCGGAGAAAACGCCAGGAAGAAATCCGCACCGACCTTGAGACCGGTCGATTCGAGCGCGGGCAGCATGAGCTCGCGTGTGGTGCCGGGATACGTGGTGGACTCGAGCACCACCAGCTGACCCTTGCGCAGCGCGCGCTTTACCGACTCGGTCGCCGCGAGCACGTAGCTCACGTCGGGATCTTTGGTCTTGGACAGCGGCGTCGGCACGCTGATGGAGATGACGTCGGGCTCGCTGAGACGCGACACATCGGCGGTGGCGGAGAACTTCTTGGCATGGATCGCGTCCGCCACCGTCGCGGCCGCAACGTCCTGAATGTGGGAGCGCCCCGCGTTCAACGAGTCGACGACCCGCGGGTTGACGTCGACGCCAAGGACGCGATATCCCGCGCGTACCAGCTCCATCGCGAGCGGCAGTCCGACGTAGCCGAGTCCGACCACGCCAAAGATGGCCGTACGGTCCTTCGCTTTCGCGAGGAGCGTGTCGACCGCGGTAGGAACAGCGGCAGTCGCCGTCATGGAGCCTCCGGGGCGCCGCCGCGCGCCAGCGAGCGCGACGCCGCTTCCAGCACGCGGACGACCCGGACGCCGTCCTCGGCGGTGGCGCGCGGCGCTTCGCGGCCCTGGGCGGCGCGGACGAAATGCGCCAGCTCGGCCGCCAAGGGTTCCACGGCCGGGATACGAGGAATGAAGATATCACCTTCGCGAATCGCCAGGCTTTCGCCGAACGAGCCGTACTCGGGAGGACGATCGACGCCCTTGTCGTAGATTCGCAGCTTTTCGCGCGGCTCCATGTCGTCGAAGACCACCATTTGCTTGGCGCCTACCACGGTGAGCTTCCGTTCCTTGTGGGGATCGAGCCAGGACATTTGGACGTGCGCCAGCACGCCGCTCGCGAACTCCATCGTGAGAAACACGACATCCTCGATCGCGGGCTGCAGATAGCTTTTGCCGTGCGCCGCCACCCGTACCGGCTGCTCACCGAGCAAGTACAGTGCCACTGACACGTCATGCGGCCCGAAGCTCCACAGCGCGTTTTCGTCCTTCCGAATTTGCCCCAGGTTGACGCGCAGCCCATACAGATAGAATAGCTTGCCCAGCTCTCCCTGCTGCACCATCGCGCGCAGCCGCTCGACCGCGGGATGGTAGACGAGGAGATGCCCCGCCAGCACGGGCACGCCCTGCTCGGCCGCGCGCCGCGCCACCGCCTCGGCATCGCGTACGCTGAGCGCGAACGGCTTCTCGACCAGCACCGGCTTGCCGGCCTCGACCGCCTGGAGAGCAACCGCCGCATGGGTGGCGGCAGGGGACGCCACAATGACGGCGTCCACCGCCCCGAGCAGCGCCGCCAGATCGGCCGTTACCACCGCGGCTGGGTACTGCCGCGACACCCGTTCGCGAACCTTGGCATCTGTGTCGCAAACTGCTGTCAGCTCGCCTTCCGCCAGGCCGGCGACCGTGCGGACGTGATTGCGCCCCCACGCACCCGCGCCGACTACGCCGATCTTGAGCCGCTTCACCGATAGAATCCGCGGATCGCATCGATCACCCGGTCGAGCTGGGTGCGAGTGAGCTCCGGATAGATCGGCAGCGAGATCGCTTCGCGGGAGGCGTGCTCCGCCTGCGGCAGGCTCCCCTCTTTGTACCCGAGATGCGCGAAGCACGGCTGGCGGTGCAGCGGGATCGGATAATACACCGCGTGGCCGATCCCTTCCTTTTTGAGATGCGCCTTGAGATCATCGCGGCGCTCGGCGCGCAGT
The DNA here is from genome assembly GCA_035637435.1 of Gemmatimonadales bacterium. Lineage (GTDB taxonomy): Bacteria > Gemmatimonadota > Gemmatimonadetes > Gemmatimonadales > GWC2-71-9 > 20CM-2-65-7. The sequence continues at coordinate 12,565 of DASPXD010000192.1, read as the reverse complement.
GTGTACTGATGGAAAATGTGCTCGTTGGCCGGATCGACGACGGGCGGCTGCACCTGCGGAATGTCCGCAAACGCCCTGGTGTAGTAGGCGGCGTGCTCGCGCCGTTTGGCGGACCATGGCGTCAGATGCGCCAGCTTCGCCAGCAACACGGCGGCCTGCAGCGTATCCAGGCGCGAATTGGTGCCGACTTCGTCGTGGTGATACTGCTTGGCGCCGCCGTGCAACCGCAGCTTCTTGAGGCGGTCAGCGGCCGCGTCATCGGAGGTGACCATCATGCCGGCGTCGCCCCAGGCGCCGAGGTTCTTGCTCGGGAAGAACGAGTAGCCGGTGACCCAGCCCAGCTCCCCCGCCGCGCGCCACTCGCCGTCCATCTTGCGCCGCGCACCTATGGCCTGCGCCGCATCCTCGATGACCTTCACACTCACGGGCCGCCCGATTGCCATCAGCTCGAGCATGTCGGCCATCTGGCCGTACAGATGCACGGGCATGATCGCGCGGGTCCGCGGCGTGATCGCCCGCTTCACGGCGGCGGGATCGATGTTGAACGTGTCGGGTTGAATGTCCACGAAGACGGGCGTGCCGCCGGCATTGTGAATCGTTCCCGCCGTCGCGAAGAACGTGAACGGCGTCGTAATGACTTCGTCGCCGGGCTTCAGATTCAGCGCCTTGAGCGGCAAGAGCAGCGCGTCCGTCCCGCTCGCGCAGCCGATGCCGTGCCTGGCATGCGACAGTCGCGCGATCTCGGCCTCGAGCTGCGGCACCGACGGTCCCATGATGAACTGCTGTGTCTCGATCACCTGCATCATTGCGGGCAGGACTTCGTCCTTGATGGTCGCGTACTGCGCGACGAGATCGAGCATGGGAACGTTCACGACGCACCCGCCCGCGCCCGAGCGGCGGTCGTTTGACGGAGTATTCCCCCCGACTCTTCGTAGGTGGCCCCGCACACGCCGCACGCCGCACGTCCCGCGCTCGTCTGGAGCCGCTCGCCGCACTGACACATCCAGCCGACGCGTCGCGCCGGCACGCCGACCATGAGACCATACGGCGGGACGTCGGACGTCACGACGGCGCCCGCGCCGATGAACGCATACTCGCCCAGCGTGACGCCGCACACGATCGTCGCGTTGGCGCCGATCGAGCCGCCGCGCTTCACGAGCGTGCGCCGGTATGCGTTCTTGCGCGGCACGTGACTGCGCGGGTTCATCACGTTGGTGAAGACGCAGGAGGGACCGCAGAAGACGTCGTCTTCCAGCTCGACGCCCTCGTAGATGGACACGTTGTTCTGGATCTTGACGTTGTTGCCGATCCTGGTCCCCGGCATCACGACGACGTTCTGGCCGAGGTTGCACCGCTCGCCGATCACGGCGCCCGGCATCACATGCGAGAAGTGCCAGATCTTCGTGCCGTTCCCGATCACCGCCCCGTCATCGATGTAGCTGGATTCGTGCGCGAAATAGTTTACACCCCGATGATCTTGCACTCGAGCTCCAGAGTGATGCCCGTCTTCTTCGCGACGGTCTTGCGGAGGTGATCGATCACCTTGAGCACGTCGGCGGCGGTCGCGGTCCCCTTGTTGATGATGTAGTTGGCATGGAGCGTGGAGACCTGCGCGCCGCCGATCGTGAAGCCCTTGAGACCACACTCGTCGATCAGCATGCCGGCGGTCTTGGTCCCGCTCGGGTTGGTGAACGTCGAGCCGCAGCAGGGCTGGTCGAACGGCGTGCCCGCTTTGCGCCAGCGGAACAGCTTCGCCTGCAGCTCCTTCAGCTTGGCGGGCGATTCCTCGCCGAGCACCAGCTTCGCCTCGAGGACGATGCCCTCCAGATTGGACGAGCGGTACTTGAACGAGATCTGCTTGCGCGACAGCTGCTTCACCTTGCCGCGCGCGTCCATCACCGTGACTTCGGTGACGACTTCCGAGAATTCGGCGCCGTGGCACCCGGCGTTCATGTAGATCCCGCCGCCCACCGTCCCCGGAATGCCGACGAAGCGCTCGACGCCAACAAAGCCGGCCTCGGCGGTGCGGCGCGCGAGAATGGGCGTCGGCATTCCCGCGCCGATGATCGCGGTCGAGCCCTTCATCTCGAAGCGGTCCAGGCCCTTCCCCATCCGGATCACGACGCCGGGGAAGCCGCCGTCCTTCGCGAGCACGTTCGAGCCCAACCCCAGCACGACCCAGGGCAGGCCGCGATCCTGCGCCAGCTCGAGCGCGCGGACCACATCCTCACTGTCGGCGGGCAGGACGAGGTAGCGCGCCGGGCCGCCGATGCGCCACGTGGTGTAGCGCGCCAACGGCTCGTTTTCGAGCAGCTTGCCGCGGAACTTGATTTTGGGCGCGGGCGGTGGAGCGGCCGGGGCCGCCTTGGCTACGCGCTTGCCGCCGCGGTCCGCTGCCCGGCGGGCGCCGCTTTTGCGCCGTTCGCTTTTTCGTGCCATTCCTGTAAGCTCCTGACGCTCCCGGTCCGGCTGCGGAGCGCAATGATCGCATCACACGCGGCACTCGCCGCGGACATGGTCGTGGTGTACGGCACCCGATGCACCAGCGCGGCGCGCCGGATGGCGTAGTCATCCACCTGCGTGAACTTCCCCAGCGGCGTGTTGATCAGGAGCTGCACTTCCCCCGACACGATCAGATCGATCGCGTTGGGCCGCCCCTCGTGCACCTTCAGCACCCGCTCCGCCGGCACGCCACGGCCGCGGAGATAGCGTTCGGTCCCCTCCGTGGCCAGGATCCGGAACCCCAGCTCGTGGAAGCGGCGGGCGATCGGCAGCACCGTCGGCTTGTCGTGGTCATTCACCGTGACGAAGATCGTGCCCTCGAGCGGCAGGCTCCCTTCCACCGCGATCTGCGCCTTGGCGAACGCCATCCCGAAACTGTCGGCCAGCCCCATCGCTTCGCCGGTGGACCGCATTTCCGGACCCAACACTGTATCCACGCCGGGCAGTTTCGTGAAGGGGAAGACTGCCTCCTTTACGGCCACCCCGGCGACGGGAAGCTCATCGGGAACGCTCAAATCGTCCAGTGTCCTCCCGACGATGACCGCCGCTGCGAGCTTTGCGAGGGGGACCCCGGTCGCTTTGCTGACAAACGGGACGGTTCGCGACGCCCGGGGGTTCACCTCGAGCACGTAGACGACGCCGTTCTTGATCGCATACTGCACGTTGATCAGGCCGACGACTCCCAGCGCCCGGGCGAACTCCTGCGTGTGCCGGCGCATCTCCTCCACCTGGCGGTCGCCGATGAGGTACGGGGGCAGCACACAGGCTGAATCGCCGGAGTGCACGCCGGCGTCCTCGATGTGCTGCATCACCCCACCGATGACGCAGCGCTTGCCATCGGCGATCGCGTCGACGTCCGCCTCGAACGCGTCCTCGAGGAAGCGATCGATGAGCACCGGGTGTTCCGGCGCGACCCGCGCGGCTTTCACGAAGTAGTCGCGTAGCGAGCCGTCGTCGTAGACGATCTCCATGGCTCGGCCACCCAGCACGTAGGAGGGACGCACCAAGACCGGATAGCCGATCCGCTGCGCCACGCCGACCGCTTCTTCCACCGAGCGCGCGACGCCGTTGGGCGGCTGCGCGACACCGAGCCGGCGTGCCAGCTTCTCGAACCGCTCGCGATCCTCCGCGATGTCGATCGCGTCGGGGGAGGTGCCGAGGATCGGGATGCCGGCGGCCTCGAGCGACTTGGTGAGCTGCAGCGGCGTCTGGCCGCCGAGCTGGACGACGACGCCTTTGGGCCGCTCCCAGCGCGTGATCTCCAGGACGTCCTCGAACGTGAGCGGCTCGAAGTACAGCTTGTCCGAGATGTCGAAGTCGGTCGAGACGGTCTCGGGGTTCGAGTTGATCATGATCGTCTTGAAGCCCAGCTCGCGGAACGCCAGCCCCGCGCGCACGCAGCAGTAATCGAACTCCACGCCCTGGCCGATCCGGTTCGGGCCGCTGCCGAGGATGACGATGCCCTGCTCGCCGAACGGCTCGGACTCGTTCTCTTCGTCATAGGACGAGTAGAGATAGGGCGTCGACGACGGGAACTCGCCGGCGCAGGTGTCCACGGTCTTGTAGACGGGATGAATCCCGAAGCTCCAGCGCTGCTCGCGAATCGCCGTCTCGGTCGTCGTGCGCAACCCGGCCAGCTGGCGGTCGGAGAATCCCAGCCGCTTCATCCGCTTGAGCTCCGGGGCGGTGACCTTGCCGAGCGCGGCGAAGGTGCGCTCGGCATCGACCAGCTCACGCAGCTGATAGAGGAACCAGGGGTCGATGCGTGAAGCCGTCGCGATCTCGTCGATGCTCAGTCCGGCGAGCAGCGCGTGTTTGATCTGGAAGATGCGCTCCGGTGTCGCGGTCCGCAGGGCGACGCGCAGATCCTCGGGCGACGCGCTGGTGAGCCGGTCGTCCGCCAGCGTCGCGCCGGTCACCCACCCCGGCCGGCCGATCTCGAGCGCGCGCAGGCCCTTTTGGAACGCCTCTTTGAAGGTGCGCCCGATCGCCATCGCTTCGCCCACCGACTTCATTTGCGTCGTCAGCCGGAAGTCCGCGCGCGGGAACTTCTCGAACGCAAACCGCGGCACCTTCACGACGACGTAGTCGAGGACCGGCTCGAACGACGCCGGCGTGGTTTTCGTAATGTCGTTGGGCAGCTCGTCGAGCGTGTACCCGACGGCGAGCTTCGTCCCGATGCGCGCAATCGGGAAGCCGGTCGCCTTGGACGCGAGCGCCGACGAGCGCGACACGCGCGGATTCATCTCGATCACCAGCATCTCGCCGTCGGCGGGATTGACGGCGAACTGAATGTTGCACCCGCCCGCCTCGACGCCGATCTCGCGGATGATGGCGATCGCGGCGTCGCGCATGCGTTGATACTCGCGGTCGGTCAGCGTCATCGCCGGCGCCACCGTGATCGAGTCGCCCGTGTGCACGCCCATCGGATCGAGATTCTCGATCGAGCACACGATCACGACGTTGTCGCGGCGGTCGCGCATCACCTCGAGCTCGAATTCCTTCCAGCCGAGCACGCTGCGCTCGATCAGCGTCGAATGCACGGGCGACAGCTCCAGCGCGCGCTCGACCATCTCTTCGAACTCGGCGCGGTTGTAGGCGACGCCGCCGCCGGTTCCGCCCAGGGTGTACGAGGGACGGATGATCGCGGGATACCCCGCGTCCACCACCGCTGCGAGCGCCCCCTCCACCGACGTCACCGTATGTCCCGCGGGCGTCGCCAGCCCGATGCGCTGCATCGCGGCGCTGAACTCGGCACGGTCTTCGGCCATTTTGATCGCACGCGCGTTGGCGCCGATCAGCTCGACGCCATGCTGCTTGAGCGTGCCGTCGTTGGCCAGCGCCATCGCGACGTTCAGCGCCGTCTGGCCGCCCATCGTGGGCAGGAGCGCGTCGGGTTTTTCGCGCTCGATGACCTTGCGCACCCAGTCGGGCGTCACCGGCTCGATGTAGGTGCGGTCCGCGAGCTCCGGGTCCGTCATGATCGTCGCGGGATTCGAGTTCACCAGAATCACGGTGTAACCCTCTTCCTTGAGGGCCTTCACCGCCTGCGTCCCGGAGTAGTCGAACTCCGCCGCCTGACCGATCACGATCGGTCCCGAGCCGAGCAGCAGGATGCGCTGTAAGTCAGTTCTTTTGGGCATCGAGTACGTCGCGCAGGATATCGTCGAGCGAGCGCCGCGGACTCCAACCCGTCGCGGCCCGGAGCTTTCCGGCGTCGCCGACCAGATAGGGCCGCGCTTCCTTCCGGATCTGGCTGGTATCGACCTCCCGTTTGGGGGGGGGGGCGATGTCGAGCAGCTGTTCGATCCGCGTATGAATCTGGTCCAACGTCACCTCCCGGCCGGAAGCGATGTTGTACACCTCTCCCGGCGTCCCGCGCTCCAGCAACACGGCGTAGGCATCGGCAACATCGTCCACATGCAGGAAATCCCGCACCGCCGTCAAGTCACCCACCGGCACCACGGCCCAGCCATTCCGCTTCACCTCCCGCAGCAGCTTGCAGCGCGCCGGGATCCAGAAGCTCTCGTCCTGCCCCGCGCCAGACTGCGGAAACGGCCTGGCGATGATCACCTTCAATCCGGCGCAGCGCGCGGCCTGCTCCACCGCGAGCTCCGCTCCGAGCTTGCTCGAGCCATAGGGCGTCGAGGGCTGCACGCAGTCCTTTTCATTAATAGGGCGCTGCTGCCATGCATAGACGTCGGCCGTCGATGCCAACATGAACAGCGGCTGCGTTTTCCACCGGCCGGCACCCTCGGCCAACGCGGCCGTCAGCTTCGCCGTCCCCTCGGCGTTGATCGCCCAGGCCATCGCGGGATCCCGATCCGCCGCGCGGCTGAGCGCGATCGCGGCCAGGTGAATCACGGCGTCGACGGGCGAGGCAAAGCAGCCGCGCACCGAGACATCGTTCGTCAGGTCCAACGAAACGGTCGTGAGGTTCCCGTCGTGCGGACCGCCCGCGGCTCCCGGGCCAACGGCGGCGATCACGCTGTTGCCGCCCGCGAGGAGCCGGCGCACGACGCTGCGGCCCACGAAGCCGTTGGCACCGGTGACCAGCACCCTCACGCCAGCCGCTCCAGATCGGCGTCGACCATCATGTGCACCAGTTGCTCGAAGCCGACCTTCGGGGCCCAACCCAGATCCCTGCGCGCGCGGCTCGCGTCGGCGAGCAGGGTGTCCACCTCGGCCGGACGCACGAAGTGCGGGTCGACCTTCACGTACTTTTGCCAATCGAGCCCCACGTGGCTGAACGCGGCGGCGCACAGGTCGCGCACCGTATGCATCTTCCCTGTGCCGACGACATAGTCCCTCGGTTCCGGCTGCTGCAGCATGCGCCACATCGCCTCGACATAATCCCCCGCGAAACCCCAATCGCGGCCTGAATCGAGCTTGCCGAGGCGCAGCTCGGTGGTCTTGCCGAGCTTGATGCGGGCGACGGCGTCGCTGACCTTGCGGGTGACGAACTCGAGCCCGCGGCGCGGCGACTCGTGGTTGAACAGGATGCCGCTGACCTCGTACATCCCGTACGACTCGCGGTAGTTCACCGTGATCCAATGGCCGTACACCTTGGCGACGCCGTAGGGCGAGCGCGGATAAAATGGCGTCGATTCGCGCTGCGGCGTCTCCACCGCTTTGCCGAACATCTCCGATGAGCTCGCCTGGTACACCCGGGCGGCGGGATGCGCCAGCCGGATCGCTTCGAGCAGCCGCGTCACGCCGAGGGCCGTGAATTCGCCGGTGAGCACCGGCTGGTTCCAGGAGGTCGGGACGAAGCTCTGGGCCGCGAGGTTGTAGACCTCGTCCGGTTTCGCGTCACGGATGACCGTCGTGAGCGAATGCTGATCGAGCAGGTCCGCGGCCACGACGTGGACGCGGTCGAGCAGGTGTCCGATCCGTTCGTAGGAGTCGTGCGACGTGCGCCGCACCACGCCGATCACCTCGTAGCCCTTGGCGAGCAGCAGCTCGGCAAGGTAGGAGCCGTCCTGGCCGGTCACCCCGGTGATGACGGCCGTTTTCCGGGGTTGTCGAGCCTCGACGCCCTGTTTAGGTTTAGGCCTCTTTTCCGCGCCCTGCGAACTCATCTTTTTGTCGGACGGCATATGGCTCGAGTGTGTGAAGTCTGTGGCAAGGGTCCCATTACCGGACACAACATCAGCCACGCGAACAACAAGACACCCCGCCGCTGGTATCCCAACCTACAGCGCGCGCGGGTCGTCGTGAACGGCGTCGTGCGCCGCATCCGGGTGTGCGCGCAATGTCTCAAGTCCAACAAGGTGGCGAAAGCTTCGTAAAAAAGGGGACCCGTTGGGTCCCCCTGGTTTGGCTCGTCCCACCGCGCTCCGTTTCACTCACTCAATAGTTCGATCCGGGCTACGTCGGCGCCGTCGCCGACGCGATGGCCCAGTTTCACGATCCGCGTGTAGCCACCCGGACGCGCGGCAAACCGTTTGCCGATTTCGGCGAACAGCTTGGACGTGACGGCCTTGTCCTTGAGCCGCCGCTCCACCAGCCGGCGCGCGTGCAGATCGCCGCGCCGCGCGAGCGTAATGAGCCGCTCCGCGAACGGACGCAGCTCTTTCGCCTTCGCCTCGGTGGTTTGGATGCCGCCGTGCATGAAGAGGCTCGTCGCCATGTTGTTCAGCGTCGCCTTCTTGTGGCTCGACGTGCGCGACAGTTGCCGGCCCTTGGCGCGGTGGCGCATTACTCTTCCTCGGTCCCCGTCAGCTGCGCCAGGGGCGCGCTGCCCGGATCCACGATCCGGATGTCGCCGCCGGGCATCTCCTCCAGCTGCATCCCGAAGTTCAGGCCTTCGCGACGCAACAGCTCGGCAATCTCGCCGAGCGCCTTCTCGCCGACGTTCTTGACCTTGAGCAGGTCGTCTTCCTTGTAGCGGACCAGATCGCCCAGGGTGCGGATATTCGAGTTCTTGAGCGAGTTCACCGACCGCACCGACAATCCGGCGTCGTCGATGGCGCGGTTCAACACGTCGCGCAGCCGCCCGCCCTCGGATCCGCCATTGCCGGGCCCCCCCCCCCCCGATTCGCCGGGGACGATCGGCACCTTGCCGAAGTCCACGAAGAAGCGGAAGTGCTCCTGGGCGAGCGCCGCGGCGTAGGCGACGGCGTCTTCGGGAGAAATCGTGCCGTTCGTCTCGACGGTCAGCGTAAGCCGGTCGTAGTCGGTGCGCTGTCCAACGCGCGTTTCCGCCACCGTGAAGTTCGCGCGCCGCACGGGATTGTAGATCGAGTCGATGCGCACCACGTCGACGGCGAGCGTGCGATCCACGGGGTGTTGCTCGGCTTCCACGTAGCCGCGGCCCTTGTTCACGTACAGCTCGCCCGCGATGTCGCGGTCGTCCTGCACGGTGAAGAGCAGCTGCTCGGGGTTCTGAATCGTGACGGCGCCGTGCGCCTCGAGGTCGCGGGCGTACACCGGACCCGCCTTGTCGACTTTGAACCGCAGCACGGCCTCGTCCACTTCGGGCGCGAGCACCAGCGTCAACTGCTTCAGGCGCTGGATGATCTGATGCACGTCTTCGACGACGCCCGGAATGGTCTGATGCTCGTGCACGACGCCGTCGATGCGGAACGCCCAGACGGCGGCCCCGCGCAGCGACGAGAGCAGCAGCCGGCGCAGCGAATTGCCCAGCGTGTAGCCGTAGCCCCGCTCCAGCGGCTGGAGCCGGAACTCGGCGGAATTCGGGTTGTCCTCGCGCTTGGTCATCTCGACCAGGTGCGGCCGGACCAACCCCGTCAAATCAAGAGTCGTAATCACTTGGAATAGAGCTCGACGATTAACTGTTCTTGTGCCGCGATCGGGATGGCGTCGCGGGTAGGCCGCTCCGTCATCCTGCCCAGCACTTTGTCAGTGTCCACCTGGATCCACGAAACCGGTTGTCCGCGCCCAAACTGCTCGAGCGCGACCTTCACCAGCACGAGCTCGCGGCTCGCATCGGCGACTTTGACTTCTTCGCCCAAACGCACGCGATAGGACGGAATGTCCAGCGTGCGTCCATTGACCTGGATGTGGCGATGCCGCACGAGCTGGCGCGCCTGCTTGCGCGAAGTCGCGAAGCCCATCCGGTACACCAGATTGTCCAGCCGGCTCTCCAGCGCGACCAGCAGCGCTTCACCCGTGACACCCGGCTCTTTGAGCACGCGCTCGAAGATGTTCCGGAACTGCCGCTCGGAGAGACCGTAAATCCGCTTCACCTTCTGCTTTTCGCGCAGCTGCTTCGCGTACTCCGACGCTTTGCGGCGCCGGCCGGTCGACTGGCCATGCTGGCCCGGCGCGTAGGCGCGCCGCTCGACGGCGCACTTCTCGGTGAGGCAGCGCGTGCCCTTCAGAAACAGCTTCGTGCCCTCGCGGCGGCACAGCTTGCACACGGGACCGGTGTAGCGTGCCATCCGTTACACCCGCCGTTTCTTGGGCGGCCGGCACCCGTTGTGCGGAATCGGGGTGACGTCGCGAATCGAGCGGATCTGCAGCCCGGCGCTGGCGAGCGCCTGAATGGCGGACTCGCGGCCGGAGCCGGGACCCTGCACCCGCACGTGCACGCGCTTCACGCCCAGGTTCAACGCTTCGCGCGCCGCCTGCTCGGCCGCCACGGTCGCGGCGAACGGCGTCGACTTCTTGGAGCCCTTGAAGCCCGCCTTCCCCGAAGAGCCCCACGTAATCGCGTTGCCCTGCAGGTCGGTGATCGTGATGAGCGTGTTGTTGAACGTCGCGGTGACGTGCGCGATGCCCTCGGCTTCGACGACCTTCTTGGTGCGCTTGGCGCCACCGGCCGCACGAGCTGGTGCTGGCTTGGCGTCTGGTTTCGCGTCCGCTTTCGCGTCCGGTTTCGCGTCGGGTTTCGGGTCTGGTTTTGCGTCGGCCATGTGCCTTTACTTTTTCAGGACGGGCTTCTTCTTGCCCGCGATGGCGCGCCGCGGTCCCTTCTTGGTGCGCGCATTGGTATGGGTGCGCTGGCCGCGCACGGGCAGATTCTTGCGATGGCGACCGCCCCGATAGGTCCCGATGTCCATCAAGCGCTTGATGTTCATCGCGACTTCCGTGCGCAGCGCGCCTTCCACTTTATAGTCCCGCTCGATCACCTGACGCAGGCGCGCCACCTCGGCGTCGCGCAGATCACGCACACGCGCGTCGGGGCTGATGCCCGTCTCGGCGAGAATCTTGATCGAGTTGCTGGGACCGATGCCGAAGATGTACGGAAGTGCGTACTGGATCTTTTTGTCGCGCGGCAAATCCACGCCCGCAATACGAGCCATACCTCTCCCTAACCCTGCCGCTGTTTATGCTTGGGGTTGCGTTTGCAGATCACGCGGATCACGCCCCGGCGCGTGACGACTTTGCAGTGCTCGCAGATGGGCCGCACGCTCGAACGTACCTTCAACAGGTTGCTCCGGAAAAGTAAAAAGTTCTGGTTGAGTCTTGAACTATAGACGGGGTCGTAACTTCACGCAAGGGGCGCGATTACGGGGCGCTCCGCAGTTCCGCGAGACGCCATTGGTGGTCCAGGAACCGATAACCCAGATACAGCGTCTCGCGTCGCAATTCGGTGGTTCCGGCCACGACGTAGCGCCGGCTCAGCTCCACGAAGCCTTTCCCCGGCTCCACTTCGCGAATCGTCGTGACGTCGAGGCCCCGCTCCTCAGCAGGCCGGAAGTAGCGACGCAACAGCGCGATTGCCTGCGAGCGGCCGAGGGGGGATGACGGATCGGCACCCGGCAGCTGGAGCACGATGTTCGAGCTCTGCCCCACGAGGGCCTCCGCGTCGTGCGCAGACCAGGCACGCTTCGCCCGGTCCGCCGCATCGAGCAGCGTGGCCTGGCCCTGTGCGCGGATCGCCAGCAGGGTCACCGCGCATATCGAAAACCACCGAGCCGTCCGCATAGGATCAATTAATACCCTCAATCGAGCGCTTCGACGAGGCGCCGGTATGCCGCCGCCGGATCTGCGGCCGTCGTGATCGGCCGGCCGACGACCAGGTGGGTCGCGCCGCGACGTACCGCTTCCTTGGGATCGATCGTGCGGACCTGGTCACCAGCGGGATCGCCGGGGGCGCGCACACCCGGCACGACGATCCACGGCTCGGGTCCGAGCACCTCGCGCAGCAGCCCGAGCTCCTGCCCGGATGCCACGACCCCACGAAGTCCCGCCTGCAGCGCCAGCCGCGCCAATCGCTCGGCCTCGAACCCGACGTCCGGTACGCCACGGCCCAGCACACTCTCGAGCTCCGCGGCATCGTGCGACGTCAGCACCGTGACGCCCACGAGTGCGAGATCGGGACCGGCGGCGCCCGCGGCTGCGGCCAGCATCGTGCGGCCGCCGAGGCAGTGCACCGTCGTCATCGACACGCCGAGCTCGCGCGCGCCTGTCACCGCGCTCGCCACGATGTTGGGTATGTCGTGCCACTTGAGATCGAGAAAGACTTTGATGCCGCGCTGCGCGAACTCTTTGATGAGCGCCGGGCCTTCACGGTTGTACAGCACCGGCCCCACCTTCGCCCACCGCAGGCCCGGCAGCTTCGCCGCGATCGCGAGCGCGTCGCGGCCCTTCGGAAGGTCGAACGCGACGATCAGCTCAGCCATGCATCAACTCCCGCGCGATGCGCACCGGCACCCGTGGATCGGCGAGCGCGGCAGTCCCGATCGCGACGAGCGCGGCGCCGGCCGCGAGGTACTCGCGAACGTCCGCCGCATTCCGCACCCCGCCGACGCCGATGACCGGAATGTCGACGCGCTCGCGCACGCGGCGCGTCGCCAGCACGCCGATGGGCAGAAGCGCGGGCCCGCTCAATCCCCCGCTGCCGTTGCCGAGCCGCTTATCGAGCAATCCGGGCATCGTGTTCACGAGGGTGACGGCGTCCGCGCCTTCATCGCGAGCGACGCGCGCCATCGCAGGGATGTCCGGGAGCACCGGGGAAAGCTTCACGCTGAGCGGTCGCGTGGACGCCCGGCGACAGGCGCGCACCAGCTCCGCCAGGCCTCGCGGCTCAGAGCCGAACTCGAGACCACCCGCACTCGTGTTGGGGCATGACGCGTTGACCTCGAACGCGGTG
>DASPXD010000191.1:0-41288 GCA_035637435.1 Gemmatimonadales bacterium | reverse complement strand
ACATCCGCTGAGTGGCGGGCGTTGGCTGGAGCGGTCGCTGCCGGCCTTTTGAGAATCTTCCTGATTATTACATTGCCATTTGCCGTTTTGGTGCGTGGCTCGGTGTTCATCTACCAACACGGCCAGACCTCCGTTTGGCTGGCGGTGCTGACCGCCGCGTTCCTGACCGGTGGTGTGGTGACGGCGTATGCCGTGTGGCTGGCCCGCAAATTCACGAGCCGAGGGGGCAGGGGAGGCAGGGCCCTGATCATGCCGCTCGCGAAGTGGGTGGCGTTGCCGCTGGTCGTCTTCTACTGCGGCTATTCCCTACTCTATCTGGCGAGCGTGAACGCCAAGTCCGCACCGGTCCGGGCGTACTACCGGTCGGTACACCCGCTGTTGCGCCTGGCGCTGTCCACGTTGATTCTGGTGGACCGCGACATGTTGATCACAGACTCCGGACGCCTGCCTGAGGACTACGGCCGGATGGGACTGCCAACCAACAGCCGCACCCGCCACTACAAGCAAGCGGACGGCTGGATTCACGCCGTCGATCTGCGCACGACGGGACGCGGCGTCATCAAGAACCGCGGGGTGCAGTTTTACTTCTGGTTGATGGGGTTCGAAACGCGGCGGCACGTCGGTACTGCGGACCATCTGCACGTGGAGCTGAACTAGGCGAAGAGCTTTTGTAAATCAGCGAACGGGATCCCGTACGCCTCGAGCGTCCCGTACGTTCCTCTCTCCTTCCATTCTTTCGCCATCCGTCGCACCAGGCCCAAGGTCGCGCGCATCGGGGCTGAACCGAACGTCACGCGGCGCACGCCGAGCGCGGTGAGCTCCTTCAGGGTAGGCGAGTTGGGTGTGCCGAGGATGTTCAGCGGCGCGCGGATCTGCTGGACCAACTGTTCGATCGTATCGCGGTCGCCGACGAACGGCACGAACACCGAATCAGCGCCGGCATCGCGGAACGCGTTGCCGCGGCGTACCGCCTCGGCGACGCGCTCGTGCCGTGGGATTTCGGGTGCCTCGAAGACGTCCGTCCGGGCATTGATCACGATCGAGACTCCCGCCGCGTCGGCGGCGGAGCGCGCCGCCCGTACGCGTTCCACGGCGAGTGCGAAGTCGATCAGATGCTGCTCGGCAACCCGATCCTCGAGATTCATCCCGACCGCACCCGCCTCGATGACGCGGCGCGCAGTCTCGGCGACCGCGTCCGGTGTCATTCCGTAGCCCGCTTCCATGTCGGCGGTGATCGGAACGGAAATGCGGCGCGTGATCCGCGCAACGGCGGCGAGCATTTCGTCCCGGCTGATGCGCTCGCCGTCGGGCAGGCCGAGGCTGAACGCGATCCCCGCGCTGGTCGTCGCGAGCGCCGTGAAGCCCGCTTCGACAAAGATCCGGGCACTGCCGGCGTCCCAGGCATTGGGTAACACCAGCATCGGTCCCCCGACATGGAGCTGACGAAGACGCTCGGCCTTTTCCTTCATGCGCGGGGTATCTTACCAGCTCCTCGAGCGGAGTCAAAGCGTGCGTCTTGCTCTCTTCATCCTTCAGACGACCTGCATTTCTCAGCCCGCGACGCTCCCGTCCGTCGCGCCACGGTGGTCAGCCGCCCGCGCACGCGCGCACGCCATTGCCTGCGAAAAGCTGGCGCCCAACATTCCGGGCTTCGCCCTCGCCGTCGCGGTTGACGGCAAGCTGGTCTGGTCGGAAGCGTTCGGATACGCGGACCTCGATGCCAAACGCCCGGCGACGACGGCGACGCAGTTCCGCATCGGCAGCGTGTCGAAGCCACTGACGGCCGACGCGGTGGCGCAACTCTACGAAGCCCGTAAGCTCGATCTCGACGCGCCGGTGCAACGTTACGTGGCGACATTCCCCGACAAGGGCGCGCCCATCACCACGCGGTTGCTGGGCGGTCACCTCGCGGGGATCCGGCACTACAAGGGGAATGAGTTCCTGCTCAACCAGCGATTCCCCACCGTTACGGCGGGATTAGCCATCTTTCAGAACGACCCGCTGGTGGCGCCCCCTGGGACGCGCTACTCGTACTCGACTTACGGATTCGATCTGATCAGCGCCGTGGTGGAGGGCGCGTCCGGAGAGCAGTTCCTGGCGTACATGAGCCGCCACGTCTTCACACCGCTGGGAATGACCAGCACCGCCCCGGACAAGAACGACAGCCTGATTCCCAACCGCACGCGGTTCTACCAACGGACTGGCAGCGGTCAATTCGTCCCGGCGCCGACCGTGGACAACAGCTACAAGTGGGCCGGCGGGGGATTTCTCTCGACCGCTGAAGACCTCGTGCGCTTCGGCTCCGCACATCTCTCGCCTGGTTACCTCAAGGCGGCGACGCTGGAGCTGCTGTTTACGCCGCAGCACACGACCTCAGGCGAGGCGACGCCCTATGGGATTGGCTGGTTCGTGGCGACCGACACCCTTGGTCACCGCACGGCGTACCACGGCGGTAGCTCGGTGGGCGGCACGACGCTGTTCGGAATCGATCGCGACTCCCGCGTCGTGATCGCGCTGGTGACCAATCTCAGCGACGCGCGGATCGACGCGGCGGCGGAGATCCGGCTGGTGTTCGATTCAGCGGCCGTTCGGCCGTAGCCGTCACCTAGCCAGACGATAGCCTGTTTTACGAACCGTGAGGATGTGCTGGGGGTTGGCGGGATCGTGCTCCAGCTTGCGGCGCAGCTCCGCAACGTGGGTGTCGACCGTACGACTCATTACTTCGGCGCTGTAACCCCACACCTCGGTCAGGAGCTCGGCGCGCGTGATGCAGGCGCCGTCGCGCCGGAGCAGCGCCAGCAGCAGGTCGTATTCCTTGGGCGTGAGAGCGACCGGCGAGCCGTCGCGGAGCACCGTGCGGGACGGCGTGAGGATTTCGATGTCGCCAAACTTCTCGAACACGGGCGTGGGCGGCCCGCCGTTCTTGCGCGGCGCCATGACGCGACGCAGCAGCGCCTCGATGCGCGCCAGCAGCTCGAGCACGCCGAACGGCTTCGTGACGTAGTCGTCGGCCCCGAGGCGCAGGCCGCGGACCTTGTCGGCTTCCTCGCCTCGGGCGGTGAGGATCAGCACCGGCATACCGTGGCCGTCCTCGCGCAGGGCGCGGAGCACGCGGAAGCCGTCCATCCCCGGCAGCATCAGGTCGAGCACGATGAGGTCGGGGGGGGGCTTCGCCGTGCGCGCGCGCGACAGGCCCTTCGCGCCGTCCCTCGCGACTTCCACCTCGTAGCCTTCGATCTCGAGGTTGTTGCGGAGACCGTAGGCCAGGTCGGGGTTATCCTCGATCACGAGGATCCGTTGGGGGCCGGTCGTCGGTTCGATCATGCGGGCAACTCGATTACGACGCGGGTCCCCACGGCGTCGCCAGACTCGTCGATCCAGGCGCGGCCGTGATGCAGGCTCGCCAGCTCGCGGACGACTGCGAGGCCGATCCCGCTGCCGGCGACGGATGATTCGCGGTCCCGCTCCAACCGCCAGAACCGCTCCCACACGCGCTCGCGGTCCGCTCGCGGGATCCCCGGTCCGCCGTCGTCGACCCACAGCTGGGCGACGCCGTTCTCGTGTGTCGCGCCGATCCGTACTTCCTGACCGGCCGGGCCGTACTTCACCGCGTTGTCGAGCAGGTTGAGGAGCATCTGGCGCACCGCGCCGGGGTCGGCGGGAACGACGAGATCCTCCGGGACGGAGGCGGAGACTGTCGCACCGCGCGCCGCAGCGAGTGGCGCAAAGCCGTCGATCACTTCCTGAACGAGCGGCGCCAGGGCGGTCGGCTCGGGCGTGATGTGCGCCGTCTGCCGCTCCGCGCGGGAGAAGTGCAGCAGGTTCTCGACCAGATGGGTGAGGCGCCGGGCTTCCTGATCGATGATGGCGAGCGAGCGGCGCCGTTCCTCGTCGGACCGCACGCGCCCCAGCGACAGCGTCTCGGAAAACATCCGGATCTGCGCGAGTGGCGTCCGCAGCTCGTGCGACACGCCGGAGATGAAATCGGTGCGCAGTCGAGTGAGCTGCGATTCACGTCGCAGCTGCACCAGCGCCGTCCCGATCAGGGCCGCCGTCAACCCCAGCAGGCCGAGGATCAGCGGCAGCCGCGACTTGGGCAGCCCGCCGATGATCAGCCGGTCGGCGACTTCGGCACGCAATGTCGCCTGGGCGTAGAGGTCGCCCATGTCGGTGCCGATCGTGTCGCGCGCCGTAAACGGCGAGGTGTATTGCACGCCGGAGCGATAGATCTCGACGCCCCAGCGATCGGTGATGATGACCGATCCCATCGAATCGTACTGGATGCCACCGGTGAGCGGGCGCGGCAGCAGCGGAGTCTTCTCCATCGCTTGCACGACGAGCGGACGCAGCGCGGCGGGCTTCGCCTCGAATCCCAGCGCCGTCCGCAGCATCCCATTGGCGTCGCGTAACACGGTATAGGCGACATAACGGCGATCGCCGCCCGGCTGCCCAAGCACCGTGCCCATGTGCCACGAGGTGTCGTACACGGTGCGGGTGTGCACCGGCAGAGTGTCGATCAGCCACGCGCTGATCGAAGGCGGCACTGTTTGTCCGGACGTCTCCAGCTTTCCGCTCTTGAGATCCATCCGGAACGTGAAGCGGATGAACGGCGCGAGTGAGAACTCATGCTCCATCGCGTCGAAATGCAGCATCGCGGGCGGCTGGGGCGGTTTCTCCGGGGCCATCTCATGCGCGTGCTGGATCGCCTTCAGCGGGGGCGTGACCGCCCAATAGATCTCGGTCGCGCTGCGCTGCGCCACACGTGCCGCAGCCAAGGCCGCGTAGTCGCGCAGCACCCGGTCCGCCTGCGCGCGATGATAGCGCGCCGTCCGGAATGCCTGCACCGCGAGCGCCGCGGCGACGCCGAACGCCAGCACCAGCAGGACCGCTACGACGGCGCCGCGTCTCACCCGGAAACGTCCTGACGTGGGCAGCCACTTCATGAACTGAAGAATCCCTCCAGACCGCTCACCCGGCAACAGTTGGCGAACTCGGCTGGACCGATCTCTGACAAAGCGCACACGCCGCGGCAATCTCTGCCGCGGCGTGTGATCCTACATTCGGAGTGTAGGTCGCGGCTCAAGTGTCGACGGCCACTTGGCCCGGCCTCGCCAACCCGGAGTGCAGCGCGTGGCTCCGGGTTGGGTTTTTTCTAGCGGTTCGACATCGACGGCACGACCCGCATCCTACCAAGCATCTCGCCGACGCGCTCCGCCACGATCCCTAGTGCACAGCCGATCGCCAATGCGATCGCGATGCGGATACCGCCGTTGATGGCGACGGCGCGCGCACCCATGGCGGTGGCGGCGCCGACGAACGCACCCGTGGTATAGGACAACAGCGGGATGCGCGCCTGGAACACCATGCCGAACACCGTAGCGCCGAGCAGCAGGGCGTCCAGAAGATCGTTCCTGCCGAGCGCAGTCGACACGGCGGCATAGAGCAACGCCCAGACGACTCCGGACGCCGAACCGAGTATCGACTTCTGCAGCCCCATCATGCCGCCGCCCGCCCCTACGAAGCAGGCGAGTCCGACGAGGACAGGCCACAGCTGCAACGGCAGTTTGCCGAAGTGCGAAATGACGGCCCAAAGGGCCGCTACGATGGCCAGGCTCAATGCTTTGGTAGTTGACGCGCTCATCTGTCGGGCCTCCTCCTATAAGGGGGAATCCGGCGCCAACATAATGAACGGACACTGCAGGGTGCAACGCAGGGTGCGACGCCGTGCGGCTAAACGCGTTGAATTACATAGGCTTCCATGGCGTAGTACTCGGGGAGCCCAAGGCGGTCGGCGCGCGCCGCGGTCTCCAGATTCCGGGCTTCCACGCGCTGCCAAAACTCCCGTTCGTCGTATCCGCCGGGGAAGGGCGCCGTGTCCTTCTGAGATTGATGCCGGAAGATCGCGAGGATCTTGGCCCGCAGCTCGTCCTGCGACAGCGGGACCAGCACGTCCGCCTCGGTGAGCGACCACTCCTGCCACGCGCCGCGATACAGCCAGATCTCCGGCCGCTGCCCTTGATACCGCTCGAGCGCCCGCTCGACGGCCGCCTTGCAGGTGCGGTGCGTGCCGTGCGGATCGGAGAGATCGCCCGCGACAAAGACGAGGTCGGGCTTTGTCTCTTCGATCAGGCGTTGCACGATCGCGATGTCCTCGTCACCGAGCGGCCGCTTCCGCACCTCGCCAGTCCGATAGAAGGGCAGGTCGAGGAACCGCGCGGCGTTCGCCGGAATCCCGACCGCCGCGAGCGCGGCAATCGCTTCCGATTCGCGGATGAACTTCTTGAGATTCTGCACGACTGGGATGTCGATGTCCCCCGGCGCCTTTTGCTCCATGCCGGCATTGACCGTGTTGCGGGCGCGTTGCAGCGTCGACGCGTCGAGCCCCAGCGCTGCGGCGGCCCGCTCCACGAAGTCGAGATGGCGGGTCACGTCGTGATCGAACACGGCGATGTTGCCGCTCGTCATGTAGGCGACGACGATCTGGTTCTCGTTCTCCCACAGCTTGCGGAGAATGCCGCCCATCGAGATGACGTCGTCATCGGGATGGGGCGAGAAGACGAGCACCCGCTCGTGCGCCGGAAGCTTGGCCCGGCCACGAATCTTGTCGCGCAGCCGGTTGAAGACCTGGCCGTTGATGGGGCCGGCGGAGCCGGCGCGCGCGAGCAGCGGGCTGAGCTGATGCTCGGCGTAATCGCGCGCCGACAGCTTGAGCACGGCCTTGGTGCTGCGGTCGGCGAGCCACACGACCGCGCGCTCGACCATCGCGGGCGTCCACTCCACGCCCTCGAGGATCCACGGTGTCTTGATCCGCGTGAGCTCGTCGGCAGCCGGGAGGTCGAGATAGACCGTGACGCTCTGGTGCCGCTGGAGAAAAGTCGCGGCGACGTCGGTCGAGATGTCGCCCTCGACGGCACGCGCCACGATCGCCGCCTTGTGCTCGCCGGTCGCGAGCAGGGCGATCTCCTTGGCATCGAGAATCGTGGCGACGCCCATCGTGAGCGCTTCCCGCGGGACGTTCTCCACGCCGAAGAAGTCGGCGGCGGCGTCCTTCCGGGTCAGCGTGTCGAGCGTGACGATGCGGGTCCGCGAGGTCGCGTCGGACCCCGGCTCGTTGAATCCGACGTGCCCAGTCTTGCCGATGCCGAGCAGCTGGAAGTCGATGCCGCCGGCCGCCCGAATCGCTTCTTCATATGCCGCGCACGCTTCCGCCACGCGCTCGCGCGGGATGGTGCCGTCGGGGATGTGGACGTTCTGCTTCGCGATGTTCACGTGCGCGAAGAAGTTTTCCCACATGTAGCGGTGGTAGCTGTGGGGACTGTCGGGCGTCATCGGGTAGTACTCGTCGAGATTGAACGTGATGACGTGCGAGAAATCGACGTCGCCCGCCTGCTGGCGGCGAATCAATTCTTCATAGACGCCCAGGGGCGTGCTGCCGGTGGCGAGGCCGAGCACCGCCCGGCCTTTGGCGCGCGTCTCGCGATGAATGACCTCGACGATCCGCTCGGCGACCGAGCCGGCAAGGTCGGAGTGCTCGGGGAATACGACGGTGCGCAGCCGCTCGCGGTCGCGCGAGCTCTCGATGGTCGTCGGCGGCGACCGGCGCGTGGCGGTCTTGGCCATCTACACCTTCACTTCGATCGTTGCCCCGCGCTTGTAGCGCACGTACAGCCAGGCCATCGGGACGATCAGCATACCGGCGGCGATGATCGTGAGCGCCAGCAGAATGGCGGAGAGCAGCACCGCCTGTTGCGACGCCTGGGCGGCGTGAAACATCGCGGAATCCTGCCTGGCGAGCAGTACGATCATCGCCTGCCGTGCCTCGGTCCCGACGCTCGTGCTGGTACTGGTCAGCCCACCGAGCACGGTCTGCACGAGATCCTTCTCACGGTCGTCGGCCATGGAGTTCGACAGCTCGGAGAGTTGAACCCGCAACCTGCGCCCCAGGCTGTCCCGCTGCGCGACCGCCTCGACCCGCCGGAGCCTGGGGTCGGTGCCGGTCGCCATTTCACGCCACACCTCGAGTCCGGCATTGTAACGATGCAGGGTCTCGGAAGTGGTCGCCCCATGGCCCACCGTCGCTGCGGCCTGTTGCAGCGAAAAGATCAGCCACAACCCGATCACCAGGGCGCCCGCCAGCGTCACCGCACTGATCGTTGCCGCGATGCCGGGCCGGATGAACGTGTAATCCTTCATCGCAACCGCAAATGACGAGCGGCCGACGGAGGGACGGGAGGGGGAACCAGGGGGTGGTGTAGTCATGGGGCCCACGCTAGTGTCGGTCTTTAGAGGTGTCAATGCGCTTGACGGCGCTCGTGCGGCACGCAATTTCTATCCTGCGCCCCCCACCAGACACTCCCGTTTAGCACGGGGATGCCGATGGAGGACACGTTGAACGCAGGTGAAGTGCTTCGACAGGCAAGCGCTGTCGTGGGCAGGCCGGTCATCCTCTGGGAAGTGACCGCCGCGCACGACGTCGTGGCGCGCGCCAGTAGCGATCCCGATGCCGCGTCGCTCCCGAAATTCGATCTCGAAAAGACCCTACGTCACTGGAACGTCGCGATCCCGGTGGGATCCCGCTGGGTCGCCTCGCCAGGAGCGACGCCGGACGCCTGGGTCATCGCACCGGTGCGCTCGCGGCCCCCCGCTCCGCCCCCTGGCGGCCGCGAGCGGCGGAGCCGGGAACGGCTGGCGCTCGAGCTGGCGGGCTTGGCGCTCGGGCTCATCGGCGGCCAGGCACACGATGCGACAGGCGTGCCGTCCGGCATGCTCGCCCATCAGGCGAGCAATCCCCTCACGGCCGCGCGCGCCGGTCTGCAGCTCGCGATGGAGTCGATCGGGCGCTGGGTCGATCTCGCGGCCGACCGGCGGCTGGCGCTGCTCGACGATCTGGGTCAGGTGCTCGAGGACATCGATCGCACGTCCGAACTGCTGCGCGCCGTGCGCGAGTACGGCACAACGCGCGGGGCCGGTCCCTCGACCCGCCCCGAGCGCTTCGATGCCGTCCGCGTCATTCGCTCATGCCTCACGCTCGAGCGGCGGCTGTTGCGGGACCGCGGCATCGAGCTGGACTTCAAGACGGCACTCGAATCCACCTACATCAAGGGTGATCCGAACGCGCTGTTCGATCTGCTCGTGAACCTCGTGCGCAACGCCGCGGATGCAGGCGGTGAGATGCCGGCACCGGTCTCGGTGCAGCTCGGACAGAAGGGGAAGGACCTCGAGATCATCGTGCACGGGCGCGGCACTGCGGCGAACCTGGCGAAAGTACGCAGCGTAGCCGAGACGACGTTTGGAGGCAGCGTCGCCGTGGAATCGGCGTTGGCGACCGGCACGACGTTTACGATTGCGCTGCCACTCCCGCCGCAGCGCGAGGCCGACGTTCGCCGCGGAGCCTAGGCGAGCAGCGCGTCGAGATCGAGTGGCCGCGTGTGCATCCGGATGGCGCCGTCCGGGCCACGCGGCCATTCGTTTTCCGGCCGATCGTGGTAGAGCTCGATGCCGTTGCCGTCGGGATCGCGGAGATAGACGGCCTCACTCACGCCATGATCCGAAGCGCCCTCCAAGGCCACACCCTTTTCGATTACTCTGCGGACAGTGGCAGCGAGGGCGGCACGGTCGGCAAACAGGATCGCGAAATGATAGAGGCCCGTGGTTCCGGCGGGCGGGCGCGCCGCGCCTCGCCCCGCCCACGTATTGAGGCCGATGTGATGGTGGTAGCCGCCGGCTGACAGAAAGACGGCGTCCGGACCGTAGCGAGCCGTAACCTCAAAGCCGAGCACGTCGCGGTAAAACGCCAGCGACCGGTCCAGGTCGCTTACGGTAAGATGGACGTGGCCGATTCTGGTGCGCGGATCGATGGTCATGTCATCACCGAAACACTCTCGGGTTCCCCGGTTACATTTCGCCGCATGAACGCAGCCAGAATTCCTACCCCCAGCAACGAGCCGGTGCTCGCATACGCGCCCGGCTCGCGCGAGCGCGGTGAGCTGAAGGCGGCGCTCAAGGACTTGAGCGGCCGGCAAATCGAAATCCCGCTCGTCATCGGCGGCACAGAGATCCGAACGGGCAAGACCGCCGATACGGTCATGCCGCATTGCCACCATCACGTGCTTGCCAAGGTGCATCAGGCGGGTCCCGAAGAGGTCGCCGCCGCGATCCAGGCCGCGCGCGACGCGTGGCGCGAATGGTCCACGTGGAGTCTCCCCGGCCGCGCCGCCGTCTTCCTGAAGGCCGCCGACCTCCTCGCCACGCGCTGGCGCGCGATGGTCAACGCGGCCACGATGCTGGGCCAAAGCAAGACGGCATTTCAGGCCGAGATCGACGCCGCCTGCGAGCTGATCGACTTCTGGCGCTTCAATGTCCACTACGCCGAGCAGATTCATGCGGTGCAACCGCTCTCGCCCCCCGGAGGGGGGACATGGAACGCGCTCGATTACCGCGGTCTCGAAGGCTTCGTCTACGCCATCACGCCGTTCAATTTCACGTCGATCGGCGGCAACCTGCCGACGGCCCCGGCGATCATGGGGTGTACGGTGGTCTGGAAACCGGCGGCCACCGCCGCCTACTCGAACTACCTGCTGTTCCGGCTGCTGCAGGAGGCGGGGCTGCCGCCGGGCGTGATCAACTTCGTCCCCGGTCCGGCCACCGTCATCAGCGAGCGTCTGCTGGCCGACCGCCACCTCGGCGGCATCCACTTCACCGGTTCCACCGAAGTGTTTCAGACGCTGTGGAAACAGGTGGCGGCTAATCTGACGGGCTACGCCGATTACCCACGGCTCGTCGGCGAAACGGGCGGCAAGGATTTCATCCTCGCGCACGCGAGCGCCGACGTCGACGCGCTCGCCACCGCAATCGTGCGCGGCGCGTTCGAATATCAGGGCCAGAAGTGCAGCGCCGCCTCCCGCGCCTACGTGCCCGAGTCACTCTGGCCCAAGGTGCGCGAGCGGGTGCTGGGGATGCTGGCGGACGTGCGCGTCGGCGATCCGGCGGACTTCCGCAACTTCATGGGCGCGGTGATCGACCGGAAATCATTCGACAAGATCAAGCAGTACGTCGAGCAAGCGAAGGGCGATCCGAAAGCCAAGCTGCTGTTCGGGGGCGAGTGTGACGACGCCGACGGCTATTTCGTGCAGCCGACCGTGATTCAGGTCGAGGACCCGATGTACCGCACGATGTGCGAGGAGATCTTCGGCCCGGTCCTGTCGCTCTACGTGTATCCCGACCGACAGTGGAAGGAGACGCTCGCGCTGGTCGATCGCACGTCGCCCTACGCGCTGACCGGGGGAGTGTTTGCGCAGGATCGCACCGCGCTCGCGGAAGCGGATACCGCGCTGCGCTACGCCGCCGGCAACTTCTATCGCAACGACAAGCCGACGGGAGCCGTGGTGGGCCAGCAGCCCTTCGGGGGCGCGCGAGCCAGCGGCACGAACGACAAGGCCGGGAGCCTGCTCAATCTGATCCGCTGGACCAGCGCCCGGGCGATCAAGGAAAACTTCGTCCCGCCGCGCGATCCCTGGTATCCGTTCATGGCGGAGGCTTGAAGGCCCCGATCCTGGTGTGGGCGTTGGCGGCCGCGTTCCTGCTGCTCGTTGCGTCGTTGCTGATCGGTTCGTTCTCAAAACCGGAATTCCCGCCATACGAGCTTGGCCCCCATCCCGACAGCACCTACACGCTCGATGCTTCGCGTGGTGACGAGTGGCGTTGGTGGAGGGGGGGGGACGTCGGCTTCAGACGCAATCACGTAATCACGGCGCCTGGGGCTGGAGCCGTCGATCTGGGTGC
This sequence comes from Gemmatimonadales bacterium, assembly GCA_035637435.1. Classification (GTDB taxonomy): domain Bacteria; phylum Gemmatimonadota; class Gemmatimonadetes; order Gemmatimonadales; family GWC2-71-9; genus 20CM-2-65-7. The sequence continues at coordinate 29,507 of DASPXD010000191.1, read as the reverse complement.
GGTGACATTCGATTCGGTAGCAGAGGTTCCGGCGGAAGGCTACGTCGCGACGAGCTTCACGGCCGACACGGTCAACGCCGCGATCGGTAAATGGTACGACTACAGCATGTGGTCCCACCTGCTGACATCCAGGCACCACGTCTACGCCGTGCGTACCGCCGCGGGCGAATTCGCGAAACTCGAGATCCTCGCGTACTACTGCCGCCAGGTCGGTCCGGCCTGCTACACGATCCGCTACAAAACAACGCGCCCCCGACCAGCATCGTCGGGGGCACGTAAATGAGAGACCGGGCGGTTACTTGTTGGGCGGCAGGATCTTGAACATTCCCGTTCCGCACACAGGACAGACACCTTTGAGCGCGGGGCGGCCGTTGGCCATCTTCACCTGCTGGGCGTTCGAGATCTTGCGCTTTGCCTTACACTTCACACAGTAACCTTCATCCGCGGCCATTGGGCTCTTTCCCTTTGCCATTGTCGGTCGCTCCTCCAGTTCAGGGGCACGGCTGGGAACGGGAAGCTGCAAGCGCCAGACAACATAATAGGGTCCCGCTAGCCGGTGGTAACCGGACCGTCGTGAAACCCATTGCGTTTGTGCGTTCCGTCACAGAAGGGTTTCGTCGCCGAACCCCCACATCTGCACAGCACAACGACTTCCGCCAGTTTGCCGTCTTTGCGGGGTGGGGGCGTCAATTCGGTCCCGTCAGGCGTCACGATCCGCACCGGACCCTCGATAATGAGGGGGCCGTTCGACTTGGGAGTTATGGTTACCTGGGTCATCCCGCGAATATAGCGGCACGGTTCCCCCGCCGGCGGGGTATCTCTCGCGTGCGTGGCCTCGTTGTTCTCTGCGCCGTCCTCACGGCCTGCCTCGCCGAGCGTGGTCCGTTCACCAACCGCATGGCCCATTCGGGGACGAGGTACCTCGCGCGCGCTGCACGCCAGCCGGTCAGTTGGCAGCCCTGGGGGCGCGACGCGTTCGCCCTCGCCGCCAAGCTCGACCGTCCCGTCCTGCTCTACATCGGGAGTGACGCCTGCCGCTGGTGTGCGGAAACCGACCGCGCGATCTACACCGACCCCGAGATCGGTTCGCTCATCAACGCCCTCTTTGTCCCGATCCGCGTCGATCGCGACGAACGCCCCGAGGTCGCGCAGCGCTATCAGGCCGCGGTCGAGCGTTTGGCAGGCCTGCACGGCTGGCCGCTCACGGTGTTCCTCACTGCGGACGGCTCTCCATTTTTCGGCGGCACGTATTTCCCCGGCGACGATCCGATCACGGGACGTGGACTGAAGCAGCTGCTGCCCGAGATCGCCAAACGGTATCGAGACCAGCGCCCATTCATCGTGCAGCAGGCGGCGTTGCTGCGCCAGCTGGTCCTGACGACCGGCGAGTCGCGTGGCGTGCTGCGTGCGTCGCTGATCCGGCAAGGAGTCGACACGCTCACCCGCGATCTCAAGGACGCGGTCACCGCCCGCACGACCGCCGGAAGCGTAATGCATGTCGCGGCCGCGTCGCTGCTCCTCACCGAATACGCGCGTTATCGCGACAGCGCAGCCCTGACGGTCGCCCGGCGGGCGTTGGACCTGATGCTGGACACCACCGCGATCGCCATCGCCGAGGATCCGCCGCGGCTGGTCCGAGCGGCGCTGGTCGGGAGCCTGGCCAAGGCGTGGGTCGTGACCGGGGAGTCACGGTATCGCGATGCCGGCCGCGCCCTGGTTCGTGACTTGTCGCACGAGCTGCACGATCTGGCGGCCCTCACCGGCGACGGCGCGGTGTTCGCGGATCAGGAGGCGTTCATCATCGAGAACCTGATCCTGGCGGCGGCCACGTTGGGCGAGCCGTCGGTTGAAAAGCGCGCGCGCGCCGCGCTCGACGTGCTGTTGCAACGGACCTACGCCCGCGGTTGGGGCGTGCGACATGCAATTGCCGGCGGGTCCGCGACCTCGACGCCGCAAGGGCTGCTGCAGGATCAGGTACAGGTCGCAGCGGCCTGTCTCGCGGCGCACCAGATCAGCAACGAGCCGCGCTACCTCACGGTCGCGATCGACCTCGCCGCCATCGTCGAACGCGGCTACGCCGACTCCATCGGCGGCTACTTCGACAGCGCGGAGCCGCCGCCCGGCCTGGGCGACCGGACGAAGCACGTCTTCGACGACATGCTGCCCGGTCCCAATGCCGAGGCTGCGCGCCTGCTCGCGCGGCTCGCCGAGGTGACGGGCGATGCCTCGTACCGCCGCCGGGCGCAGGCGACGCTGGAGGCATTCGCCGGCACCGTGGGTGGCACGGGCCTGCGCGCGACCACGTTCCTGGCGGCGGCCCGGGAAACACTGGGAACACCGTGACCAACCCCCCCCCTCGTGGGTCACTCTCATGGTGACCGACAGCGCCCCGAGTGATGTGGAGGTAGTCGCCCGCGTCCTGGGCGGCGATGGGGAGGCGTTCGGGATTCTCATCCGGCGATATGAGCCGGGCTTACTTCGCTTCGCGACGCGTATGCTCGGAAATCCCGACGCCGCGGCCGATGCGGTGGCCGAGAGTCTCGTGCGCGCGTACCGGCATTTGGCACAGTGCCGCGACCCGGTGCGGCTGCGTAGCTGGTTGTACCGGATCACCGGCAACCGCTGCCGCAGTCACCTCGCGCGGCGGCACACGAACGATATCTCGCTCAGCGAGGTGCCCGCGCCGGCATTAGCGGACGGGTCAGACACCTGGGCGGTGCTCGAACGGAGTGAGCAGGTGGCGCTCGTGGACCGGGCGCTGGCGGCGTTGCCGGAAGAAAAACGCGAGGCCTTTGTCCTGAAACACGTGGAAGGGATGAGTTACGACGAGATGGCGGTGGTGACGGGCGCCCGGATTCCCACGCTGAAGATGCGCGTGCATCGCGCGCGGGAAGCACTGTTGGCGGCACTGGAGGCTTTCGTATGATCGACCCGCGGTTGCACGAAGCGCTCGATGGGGAGCGAGATCCGGCCGAGCTGCCGGCGGATCTGCGGGAGTCGTACGCGCGGCTGCACGGTGTGGCGCAGCTACTCGAGGCAGTACCGCCGCGGAGTGTCGCGACCCGCGTCATGGCCGAGATCCGGGAGATCCCGCTCGAGGCCCGCGCAGGCGGTCCCGCGCTCCGGCTGGGCCGCTGGCTCAGCCGCCCGCGGGCGGTGACGGTGCGCCTGCGGCCGGTCTGGACGCTGGCGCTGGCCGCCGGGCTGGCCGCCATCCTGCTGCTGCCCTCCGGTCCCGGGGGTGCGCCCACTCCCGGGGACCGCGAAGGCGTCGCCCGGTTTGTCGGGCATTTCCCGGGGGCGCGATCGGTCGAGGTGGTCGGCTCGTTCAACGACTGGAGTCGCGGCGCGCTGCATCTGCGCGATGACGATCATGACGGCATTTGGCATGGCGATGCCATCCTGCCGGCCGGCCAGCACGAGTACATGTTCATCGTGGACGGGGAACGCTGGGTCGCCGACCCGCTTGCGGGCCGTTACGTCGATGACGGCTTCGGCGCCGGCCAGGAGAACTCACTGTTGATCGTGCGTCCGGCGGCCGCACAACCATGAGTGGCGGGCTCCGCCTGACCCTGGCACTCGCCGCCATCGCGGCTCCGCTCGCCGCGCAGAGCAGCGGCAGCGCCAGCCGGCTCGCCGGCCGTGTACCTGCTGCCGCTCTGCCGGCGATCGATTCGATCATTGCTACCGCCGTCGCCGAGAGTTTGCCGAGCGAGCCGCTCGTGCAAAAGGCGCTGGAAGGCAGCGCCAAAGGCATTCCCGCCGACCGTCTCGTGAACGGCGTGCGGCGCGGCCTGCTGCACCTGCGTGACGCGCGCATACTCGTCGCGCGTGCCGTACCGGGGCAACCGGTGCCGGAAGGTCACGTCGCCGCGGTGGCCGCCGCGCTCGCGCGTGGACTGCCCCCCCCGATCGTGGCGCGGTTGCTGACGGTTGCGCCCAACGAGCCCCCCGGACCTGCCTTGCACGCGGCGGCCGATCTGGTCGCCCACCGCTTCAACGCCGATTCGGCCGCGGACCTGCTGGTGGATGCGCACAACCAAGGGCTGCGGGGCGTGCGGTTGCTCGACGTGGCGGTTGCCGCCGACCACGAGCTGCAGCGGGGAGGGGGGCGCACCCCCTCGGATGCGCTGGCCCGGGTCCGCGCGATGTTGCCGAATGTACCGGCGCCTGAGGCTGGCGTGACGCGGCGTGGAACGAAGGGGTCGTAAAAGCGACCCTAACCCGAGGCTGTAATGTTTTTACCCGCTTTGCTTTTCCTGGCTCTGGCTGGGCAACAGCCGACACAGCAGCCGGCGGCAGCTCCCGCCAAGCCGCAGACGAACGCGTCGCAGCAGGCTGATACGTCGAAGGCGAAGGCACATCGGCGTCGCGCCCACAAGGCGAAGGCGGCTACCACGACGGCGCCGCGCGACACGACCAAGGCGAAGCCGTAATCAGGACGTGTAGTCGGAGTTGATCCGGACGTACTCCGGAGAGAGATCGCAGGTCCACACCACCGCCTCCGCTCGACCGAGTCCCAGGTCGAGACGGAGGCGGATGGTTTTTTGCCGGAAGCTGGCGCGCGCCTGTGCGAGATCGGCGAGCGCGGTAGCACCGCCGCTCGCCAGCGTGAGCCAGCCGCTCCCGGTCGCCGCCTCGAGCGTGATCTTGTCCGCCACGAGCGCCACGCCGGCGACGCCGGCGGCCGCGAGCACGCGGCCCCAGTTGGGATCGCCGCCATAAATCGCCGTCTTCACGAGGGTCGAGCGCGCGATGGCCATCCCGACTTCACGCGCGTGCGTCTCGGTCTGTGCCCCGGTGATGTGAATCTCGAGCTGTTTGGTCGCTCCTTCACCATCTTCCACAACGGCAAGCGCCAGCTTGCGCGCAACCGCGGTGACTGCCTCCTCGAACAGCTTCCAGGTCGCGCCGTCGCGCGATGGATCGATGCCCGCATGCCCATTGGCCAGGAGCAGCACTGTGTCATTGGTGCTGGTGTCGCCGTCCACGGAGATCGAGTTGAACGTGCGGTCGGCCACCCGCTTCCAGAACGGCTGCAGCACGCCCGGCTCCGAAACGGCGTCGGTGGTGAGCACGCCAAGCAGCGTGGCCATGTCGGGATGGATCATGCCGGCCCCCTTCGCCATGCCGCCGATCGTGATAGGCCCCCCCGGCGTTTCGAGGCGAACCGCGCAGTGCTTGGGGCGCGTGTCGGTGGTCATGATCGCGCGAGCAGCATCCGCGCCGCCCGCTGGCGAGAGCCTGGTCGCGGCCTGCCGCAACCCGCGCTCGACTTTATCCACAGGGAGCGGCACGCCGATCACGCCGGTCGAAAGCACCAGCGCCGTCCGCGGCGGCAGGCCGGCTGCCTCTTCGGCGCAACGGGCCATGGCGCGCGCGGCTTCGAGGCCGGCGGCGCCCGTACACGCGTTCGCCACGCGGGCATTCATCGCCACGGCGCGCATGCGTCCGGGACGCTCGCTGAGGAGGTCGGCATCGTAAATCACCGGCGCGGCGCGCAGCGCGTTGCGGGTGAAGACGCCGGCGGTCGCGCAGCTCGTAGCGCTGACCAGCAGCGCGACGTCGAGCGCGCCGTCCGCTTTCAGACCGGCGTGCGCGGCGGCGGCGGTAAAGCCGCCCGGTGAAGTTGCGGAACCGTCAGGAATGACGGTGAACGTGCCAGGCATCGCGGGTCAACATAGCGGGCGCGGGTCGCTTGTGTAACCGCACTCCGTTTCTTATCATAGCGCAACCATCCCGGAGGGTCTCGTTCGATGTCGGATCCGTTCCTCAGTTCCGACGAATACGACGAACGTGCACATCAGCTCTACAACGAAGGACAGTACGACGAGGCCATAGATACGCTGCGCGAAGGCCTGGGGTTATACCCCCACGCCGTCGAGCTGCATGTCGGAATGGGCTACGCCCGGCTCGCCCGTGAAGAGTTTGCGTGGGCGCGGCGCGCGTTCGAAGAGGCGCGCGGCCTCGATCCGGATCACGAGGACACACTCGCCGGACTGGGCGAAGTACTGCTCAAATTCGGCGAGCGCGCCGCCGCGCTGGCGTGCTTCGAGCATGTGCTGGCGCTCGGATTCCAGGACGACCACGACCTGATGCTGCAAATCGGGCGCGCGCTGTTCCGCGAAGGCGTCCTCGATCAGGCGCGCCGGTTCTTCGAGGGTGCGTTAGGCGCGCACCCCGACTCCGCCGACGCCGCCGCCTGCGTCGGCTATGCCGCGCATCGACTGGCCGACGAGGGGGGCAGCCTGCACTGGCTGCGCCGCGCGCTCGAGCTGGACCCGAGCCTGGGCGAGGCACGCATCTACCTCGCGAACCTGCTGTACGACCGCGGCGAATACGAAGCCGCCCTGTTTCATCTCGAGCGCACCGGCCCCGAGGAGCACTACGACGGGCTCGCGATCTGGCGGCTGGTCGAGCTGAAGAAGAGCGTGTACCGCCTTCCCGACGACGATCCCGAGCTGGTGCCCTGGAATGAGCGCCTCAATGAGCTGGCGGGCGACGCCGCTCCCGAGGACCTCTTGCTCTCGGAAATCGAAGCGATGCGGCCGGACGGCCAGATGCGCGATCCGCGCCAGCTGGAGCTGTTCGGCACGCTGCTCACCGAGCTGCAGGGAATGAAAAACAAGGGCGGCATTGACGGCACGGGCGGCACGGAGATGCACCGCGTGAGTACGGTAGCTGGAGCGACGTATGTCGGTACGTGGGAAGACATCGTCCGGCAGATGAAGGACGATGCCGCCGAGTGGATCGCGGGATCGCTCGAGGAGTACATGGAAGCCAGCGCGAAACGCTGGCGTAAGCAGACCGGAGTGGCGATTCCGGCGACCGATCCCGAGAGTTTTCTCCGGGCGGGCGCCGACGCGGGCGTTCTAAGAATCCTGCACTAGACGGTCTTCTTGAAGCGGATGCCGATCGACAGGGGCCCGTCGCCCAGCGCCATGAGGGTGACCGAGCCGGCGAGCAGCAGGGCCTCGAGCTCGATGTTGGCGTGATGCGGCAGTTTGATGGCGACGATCGTCACCGCCATGAACACCGCCATTGCCGTCGCCCACATGCGGGTCCACATGCCGAGCAGCACGCAGACCGCCCCCACCGTCTCGATGGCGATCACGAGCAGCACCAAGAGGGAAGCCAACGAGAAGTTCGGGATGCCGCCCTGGATCCGATCGAGGCCGCGACTCAGAAACACCCCACCCACAGCCAGCCGCATGAAAAACGCGGCGTACGGCGCCAATGAGTTCACGCAGTCTCCCTAAAACATGGACATCGCGAGGAACGACCGCAGATTGTCGTTCGTCACGCGCAGCCGGGCGGAGAGAAGCCGCACGACCGACCACAGAATCTTGTACGCCACGTCGCGGTTGAAGTCGAGGAGCAGCTCGAAGTCGGAGCGGGAGATCGTGATCAGCGTGCAGGCGGTATTGGCGATGGCGTCGGTGGACCGCTCGGACCGATCGAAGATCGACATTTCCCCGAAACACGATCCCGGCTTGAGCACGGCCAGGGCTTCTTCACCGGAGCCGGGAATCGTCCGGGAAATCCGGACCTCCCCTTCGGCGATGAGAAAGAGACGGTTCCCCGGCTCGCCTTCCTTGAAGACGTATTGGCCGATGGTGAACTTCTGCTCGCGGCAGACTTCCGTCACGCGGGCCAACTCGCCGTCATCCAGATCCTGGAAGATGGCCGCCTGTTTCAGCAGCTTGACGTCCACGGAGGCTAAGGTACGGTGAAACCGCGTTTCGCGGTAGCTGATGCCCTCACAGCGCTGCGTTTTCCGCTCGCGGCGCTGTTTCCGTTCGTCCGCTCGCCGGCGTGGCAGCTCGCGATCGTCGCGGCGGCGGCGGCGAGCGACGTGGCCGACGGCCTGCTGGCGCGGCGCTTCGGGGCCTCTCGCGCGGGCACCGTGCTCGATCCCATCGCGGACAAGGCCTTCATGGCGGTGGCGTTCATCACCGTGGCGCGCCGCGGGCTGCTCGAGTGGTACGAATTGGCAGGCGTGTTGCTGCGCGATATCCTGGCGGTACTGGGATTCGTGGCCACGTGGCGGCTGCGGCGGCCGGTCGCGCTGCCGGCGCGCGCCGGCGGCAAGGCGGTGACCATCGCCCAGTTGCTCACGCTGGTCGCGGCGATCGCCGAATCCGCCTACGTTCGGCATCTCGCGTGGGCCACCGCGGCCATTGCAGTGTACGCAATCTGGGATTATGGACGCACGGCGGCGCGTAAGACAGCCTCGGGGGCCTCACACTGAATCGGGGAGCGGGGACAGGGATGCGAATCGTGGTGCTCGCGCTCAGCGGTGTACTTGCCACGCATGCGGCAGCGGCGCAGCAGTTTCAGCCGCCGAAGAACGCCGGGCATGGGGGCACGCGCATCGGACTGTTCGGCTTCGGCGTGCGCGGGGGCGTGGACGTCCGCCGCTCCGGCCAGCTGGTGCTGGGCTCGACACTGGACATCGGCGATCTGTTCTCGAATCGCCTCCGGCTCCGCCCCTCGGCGGAGATCGGCGTGTTCAATGGGCCCAATACCTACGTCGGGAATTTCGAATTGTTGTGGCGGTTCACCAACGATGAAGAGGTCGCGACGCCGTACATCGGGGCGGGCCTCGGCCTGGCAGGTCGCGACGGATGCGGGGCCGATCCGGGCTGCCCGGGGCTCTGGCTCAACACGGCATTCGGTTTCGAGCTGCGCTACCGCTCGACGTTCAACTGGATCCTCGAGTACCACGGCATGGACCGGTTGCGCCGGCACCGCTTCTTCATCGGACTCACGACGCGGCGGGGCAACTAGCATGACGCGGACGGCCGAGGTAACGATGCGCTGGCTGCGCAACCTGCAGTTTGAAGGCAGTGGCGTCGGCCGTCCGGCGATTCTGGTGGACGGTGATGCAACGGCCGCCACGTCGCCCGTCGAGCTGCTGCTCCTCGCCGCCGCCACGTGCACCGCATCGGACGTCGTGATCATTCTCCAGAAACAGCGGGTCCAGCTCGAGGCCCTGGACGTGTCGGTGCACGGCACGCGCCGCGAGACGGAGCCGCGGCGGTTCACGGCCATCGCGTTGCATGTCGCCGTGCGCGGCGCGGGTGCCGACGACGTGAAGGTGCGGCGTGCCGTCGATCTCTCGCTCGCGAAGTACTGCTCCGTCGTTGCGTCGCTCGCGCCCGACATCGCGATCAGTTACGACGTCGCCATTGCGTAGCGTCGCGCTCGCCGGCCTGGCGACGTGCCTCCCCCTCATCGCACATGCACAAGAGTTGACGGCGACGGAGCTGAGCCTGGGCGGCGCGGCCGCGATGGCGCGGCAGACATTCGCCGGCGCGGACCTCGGCGTGGCGCGTCGGCCCAGCGCCGAAAGCCGCATCAGTCTCGATCTCGCGGGCGGCACGATCGCGAGCCGAGCGGCCGCACGGGCGCAGCTGACGCTGCAGTTGCTCGTCAATCCCGCCGCGCGCTCGGGATTGGGGATGTATGCCGGCGTGGGAGCGGCATGCACCGCGCGACGCGGCTCACCGGGACAGGGGTTTTTGGCGGTGCTGTTGGGAGTCGAACAGATGCCGGGACGACGGCAGGGGTGGTATGCGGAGCTGGGGCTGGCGGGCGGCGTACGCGCCGCGCTGGGCTGGCGGATGCGCCGCTTCCCGCCGTGGTGGCGCGGAGACTAGGCCAGGCTAGGCGTCCGCGCCCACGGGGGCGGTGCGCGCCAGGACGGGGCGGCAATAGCGCTCGCCCAGCACGCGCAGCTCGTTCAGCTCGGTCTCGGTCAGGTCGGTGAAGCGATCCGCGAGATACAGCAACGTGTCGTCGAACCATTCCTTTTGATGCTCGGGTGTGGCTTCCAACACTCCACAGCGGAGAATGTGGGAAAACAACTCGTCGCGTGCCTGTTCGAAGCTCGTCGGGATCGCGTACTTCCGGGGCTCACCACGCTTTTTGGCCATGCAGGGGACTTCCTTTCGGGAGAAGACGTCTGAACGTCCGGGAAACGGCGCCGCAAGATAATCGGTTGTGTGGTATAATGCCACCGCAGGAGCGCGGGTTCCCGTGTTCCGGGAGGACGCAATGAGCGAAGAAGTTTACGGGCCCGAGCGCGCGCAGCGTCTCGTCGCGCTGCTGCGGGCTCTCGCCGAGCGCATACAAGAGCTGGACCGGACGGGCCGGCTGCTCGAGGCGGCTCCGGAGCTGCAGAAGCTGCTGGGGAATGCGCGCAGCGAGTTGTTTCACTACGAAGTGCGCAGCACCTACGACACGCCGGACGTCGCGGAGAGCCGCCGCATCGTCGAGGACGCGATGGGCGAGCTGTCGCTGGACGAGCCGGACGACGATGAGCCGTGGCGAAGGGATCCGCAGGCATGAATCGATTCTATGTCGTGGTGGGAGTGCTGGCCGTCGTGCTGGCGGCCGCGGTGTTCGCGCTGCTGAAGACGGGCGGCGGCGCGTCGGCGGCCGCAGCCGGTCCGCCGCCGACCGTCGTCGATGACGGCTTCCGCGGCTACACGCTGGGGTCGAACACGGCACCGGTCGAAATCACGGAGTACCTCGATTACGAGTGTCCCGTGTGCGCCACATTCGCCACCATCCAGATACCGACGATCAAGGAGCAGCTGATCAATACGGGGCGCGTGCGCTGGCGCTTCCGCGACTACCCACTGCCGATTCACAAGTATTCGCGCTTTGCCGCCCATGCGGCGCAATGCGCGGGCGCGCAGGGAAAGTTCTTCGAGATGCAGGATCAGCTCTTCTACCACCATCAGTGGGCGCAGACCGGCAAGGATCCCGCGGCGCTGTTTCGCGATTTCGCGCGGGCCTCGGCCGTCGATCTCACTGCCTACGACTCGTGCATGGAGAAAGGCCAGTTTGCCGCCCGCGTCGAGTTCAGCCGCCAGGAAGGTGAGCAGCGGTTGGTGGATGGTACGCCGACGTTTTACGCGAACGGCACGAAGTTGTTCACGAATTTCCGGCGCCTGCCGAACTCCGACGACTTCAAAGCTCTCGTGGACAGCATCGCCGCCGTTCGGCACTGATGCGCCACCGCCAGGCGATCGCGCTGCTCGCGCTCGTCGGCCTGTTCGTCGCCCTCTACCTCTGGCTCCACGCGCTCGGCTTCGGTGGCGCGATCAAGTGCGGCGCAGCGGGCGGGTGCGAGACCGTGCAGACCAGCCAATGGGCCGTCTTCCTCGGCCTGCCAGTCGCGCTGTACGGCGTCGTCGGTTACCTGGCGATCCTGATGGTCGCGCTGGCGGCGCTGCGACCGGCGGCGCTCACGCAGAGCACCTGGAACGTGATGTTGCTGAGTCTCGCGACGGTGGGCGTGCTCTTTACCGCATATCTCACCTATCTCGAGCTTTTCGTGATCCACGCGATCTGCCGCTGGTGTGTCGGCAGCGCAGTGATTATTGCGGCGATCTGGATCGTCTCTCTGCTGTCGCTCAGGACTCCTGCGCCTCGTATTGATCCCGCAGCTTCGCAACCACAGCCGGATCCGCGAGTGTAGTGGTATCACCGAGGGCTCGGCCTTCGGCAATGTCCTTCAGCAGGCGCCGCATGATTTTGCCGCTGCGGGTCTTCGGCAGGTCCGCCGAAAACAGAATGTCATCGGGCTTGGCGAGCGCGCCGATTTTCTTGGAGACGTGCTGCTTCAGCTCTTCGCGCAACGCATCGCTCGGTTGACGTCCTTCTTTTAGCGTGACGAACGCGGCGAGCGCCTGGCCCTTCAGATCGTGCGCGCGTCCCACGACGGCCGCTTCGGCGACCGCGGAGTGGTCCACCAGCGCGCTCTCGACTTCCATCGTGCCGATGCGGTGACCGGCAACGTTCAGCACGTCGTCCACTCGACCCAGAATCCAGAAGTAGCCGTCCTCGTCTCGCTTCGCGCCGTCGCCGGGAAAGTACCTGTTCTTCCATTTGCTCCAGTAGACCTCGCGGTAGCGTTCGTCGTCGCCCCAGATGGTGCGCAACATGCCAGGCCAGGGTTTGGGAATCGCGAGATAGCCACCGCCGACCTTCACCTCTTTGCCCTCGCCGTCGAGCAGCACCGCTTCGATGCCGGGGAAGGGCACCGTCGTGGAGCCCGGTTTTGTCGCGGTGACACCCGGCAATGGCGTGATCATGATGCCGCCCGTCTCCGTCTGCCACCACGTGTCGACGATCGGACAGCGCTTGCCGCCAATGTGTTCCTGATACCACATCCACGCTTCCGGATTGATCGGCTCACCAACCGTGCCGAGCAGCCGTAGCTTCGAAAGGTCGTGACGCGCGGGGAGCTCCGTCCCCCATTTCATGAATGCGCGGATCGCGGTCGGCGCCGTATAGAAAACGGTCACCCCGTGCTGCGCGCAGATCGCCCAGAAGCGGTCCTTGCCGGGATGGTCTGGTGCGCCTTCATACATGACCTCCGTAACGCCGAGCGCGAGCGGCCCGTACACGACGTACGAGTGCCCAGTGACCCAACCGACGTCCGCGGTGCACCAGAACACGTCCGAATCCTTGAGGTCGAACACCCATTTGGTCGTCGCGTAGACGTGCGTCAGATAGCCGCCGGTCGTATGCAGTATCCCTTTCGGCTTCCCCGTCGTGCCCGACGTATAGAGGATGTACAACGGATCTTCCGCATCCATCGCTTCGGGCGGGCAATCGGGCGCCGCCTTTGCGATCAACTCCGACCACCAGAGATCGCGTCCGGTCTTGAAGGTGACGGTTTGGCCGGTGCGACGCAGCACGATCACGTGCTCGATGCTCGGCGTGCCGGCAACCGCGTCATCGGCGTTCTGTTTCAGGGGTACGATCGCGCCGCGGCGGTAGCCTCCGTCCGCGGTGATCAGCAGCTTCGCGCCGGCGTCGTTGATCCGGTCGCGCAGCGACTCGGCGGAGAAGCCACCGAACACGACCGTGTGGACGGCGCCGATGCGCGCGCAGGCGAGCATGGCGACCGCGACTTCGGGGACCATAGGCAGATAGATCGCGACGCGATCGCCGCGCGCCACGCCCAGCCCCTTCAGGACGTTCGCGAACTTGTTGACCTCGGCGTGCAGCTCACCGTAGGTGATGCGCCGCACCTCACCGTGCGGCTCGCCCTCCCAGATGAGGGCGATCCGCCCGCCTCGGCCGGCGCGCACGTGCCGGTCGAGACAATTCACCGAGGCGTTGAGCTTGCCGCCGAGGAACCACTTTGCGTGAGGTGGCTTCCAGTCGAGGACCTGGGTCCACGGACGGCTCCATTCGAGTTGCTTCGCCCAATCCGCCCAATATCCTTCCGGGTCCCGCCGGGCGCGCTCGTAGGGTGTGAGGTCGCGCACATGCGCCTGGGTCTTGAAGCTGTCGGGGGGGGGGAAGCGTCGCTGCTCGTCGAGCAGGGTTTCGATCCGGTCAGTCGCCATGATTCGGGATATTAATGAAGAGGGGGAGTCTAGCAAGTTGCACCGCGCCGCTCGCATTGCGGCAAGAAGTGAGGGTGAGCGCGCTCACCTGTTTGAGCCAAACAATTGATGCAGCGCGTCTTAGCAGACATGGCATTGGAGTGGCATACGCAGGCAGCGGAGGAGCTATGTCACCAATGCCCGTGGAGAACACACTGATGTCGACGCGCCCGATGGAGAAGACTATCGCGGCCCCGGAGCGGCTCGATCTCGAGTCCCGCACCGCGTTTCGCCGCGCTGCCGGGGAGGTGCTGGACCTGCTTGCTGAGGGGGCCGGCCGACTGGTAATCGATCTGTCGGGGACGCGCTCGGTCGACAGCGCCGGTCTCGGTGCGCTGATGCTGATCCAGCGCAAGGCCGCCGAGCGCCGCCAGACGGTGTGCCTGCGGGGCGCCAACGAAGAGCTGCGCTTCCTTCTTGTGCTCACCAAGCTGGACGACCTGTTTGAATTGGAGACTGGCGTTTCCTGACGTTAGATTGGCGCGATGCCGCCGCGGAAGGTCCTTTTCGTCGAAGATGAAGCCGCTCTGCAATACTCCTATGAGCGGTTCTTCCAGGGCAAGTACGCCATGGCCTATGCGCCCAACGGCGCCGAGGCGATGCGCCAGCTCAACAATTTCGAGCCGGACGTCCTGGTCCTCGACATGCGGCTGCCGGACACCGACGGGATCGAGCTGCTGCAACGCATTCGCGAGACGCGGCCAACGCTCCCGGTCGTCGTGACGACTGCCTACGTGAGCATGGAGCCGCTGATGAACGTGCTCGACCTGGGGCACAGCCGCTACCTCGTCAAACCCTACGAACTGAGCGAGCTCGCGGCCGCCATCGATGCTGCTGGCTGAGCGGCTGCGGCATCGCTTCGGTGCCGTGACGGCTCTCGACGACGTCTCCTTCAGCGTACAGCCCGGCCAGACGCTGGCCGTGTTCGGTCCCAACGGGGCCGGGAAGACCACGCTCCTCAAAGTACTTGCCGGCCTCATCCAGCCGCAGGGCGGCCGCGCACAAGTGGACGGCGGACGGCGCGCCATCGGCTGGATCGGCCATCAACCCCAGCTCTACGCCCAGCTTACCGTTCGCGAGAATCTGCGGTTCTGGGCTTCGCTCTACGACGTGCAACCGCCCCACGATCTGCTCTCCAGGCTGGGTCTCGCCGAGCACGCCGATCGGCCGGTGCGCGCCCTGTCGCGCGGTCTCATCCAGCGCGTCGCGATCGCGCGCGCCCTGGTCCATGACCCGGCCGTCCTGCTGCTGGACGAGCCGTTCACCGGACTCGATCGCACCGCGGCGGAAGCGTTCAGCCGCCTGCTCGCCCAGCATGCCGCCGCGGGCCGCGCGTCGGTGCTGGTGACCCACAACGTGGAAGAAGGAACGGGACTCGCGACCGAGGTCGCATTCATGCGCGCCGGCCGCTTCGTGCATTTCGCGCCACGCGGCGCGCGCGGGCCGGCGCAGGTGGCGGAGGATTATCGCAATGCGATCACCTGACCTGCTGCGCCACGCGTGGGCGGTCGCGTCGAAGGACCTGCTTGTGGAGTTCCGCTCGCGCACGGCGATTGTCTCGGTGGCCGTCTTCGTCGTGCTCGTGTTCGTGGTGTTCCAATTCGGCCACGACCCGACTGCGGTTTCCAACTTCGACCTGGCGCCAAGCATCTTATGGGTGACCTTCACCTTTGCGGCGATCCTGGCTTTGAACCGCGCGTTTCAACTAGAGCTCGAGAACCAGGCGCTCGAAGGGCTGCTGTTGGCGCCAATCGGCCGCGGGAGCATCTATCTCGGCAAGCTGATCGCGAATCTGGCCTTCGTGGCGACGATCGAGCTGATTGGGCTCCCGTTGCTGGCGCTCTTCTTCAATGTGCCGGTGCTGCCATTTCTCGGGCCGCTCGCCGCCACCATCGCGCTCGCAACAGTGGGATTCGTCGCGGTCGGTACGTTGTTCAGCGCGATGACCGTGCGGACGCGCTTTGCCGAGCTGCTGCTGCCCGTGTTGTTGTTGCCGTTCATGATTCTACCACTGTGGTGGGCGGTGCTCGCGACCGGACGCCTGCTCGCGAGCCGTCCCTTGAGCGAGGTGGCGGGCTGGCTTAACATGCTGGCGGTCTATGACGTCGTGTTCGTTACGCTCGCGCTGCTGCTGTTTCCCGCCACGGTGAACGAATGAGAATGCTGCGGGTCGGGCGATGGATTACGGGCATCGCCTTGCTGTTACTGGCTGGGGTCTACATACGCGCGCTGGTGTTCACACCGGTCGAGCGGCTGCAGGGACTCGCGCAGAAGATCTATTACCTTCACGTCCCTGCAGCGATCTGGACCGAAACGGCGATAGTGCTCGTCGGCATCGCCAGTGTGTTCTATCTCTTCCTGAAGGATCCTCGGCTGGACCGCTTCGCAGCGGCGTCGGCCGAAGTCGGAATCGTCTTTGCGGGTGTCGTGCTCACTACGGGCCCGATCTGGGGGAAGCCGATTTGGGGAACCTGGTGGACGTGGGATGCGCGACTGACGTCTATGCTGTTCCTTTTCCTTCTTTATGTCGGGTACTTGCTGCTCCGCGGCGCGGTCGGGGATCCGGCTACCAGAGCTCGCTATGCGGCGGTGCTCGGCATCTGCGGCATGTGCTTGGTGCCCTTCATTCACTTCAGCGTCTACCTGTTTCCTACGCTGCACCCGATGCCAATCATGATGAAGCCGAGTCCTCCATCGATGCCCGGGAGCATGGTCGTCACGTCGCTGTTTTCGGTCGGCGTGTTCACGCTGCTCTATGTGGGTTTTGTGGTCCAGCGGTACGCGCTGAGTTATTTGGGTGAGCAGTTGGAAGCGGCGGGCGCGGGGGCACAAGGACATGCCTGAGAACCGCGGCTACATGATCGCGGCGTACGTGGTCGCCGCCGTGATCATCGTCGGCTACGCGCTGTCACTGTACCTGCGCGCGCGCCGCAGCCTTCGCCCGTAACTCGGCGCGCGCCTGGGGCAGGCGCTCGTGCCCATCCGGCACTTGTGTTGCCCACAGATTGAGCGCCTCGTCGGCCGCGCCGTGATCTCCCGCATCGTAGAGCGCCTGCGCGTTGTTCCACAGCGCCGTGGCTCCGCCACCTGCGGCGTAGGCGCGCGCGAAGCGGGCGGCCGCCTCGGGAAAGTGCCCCACGCGCTGGTACAGCGTGCCGGCAGCCATGGCGGCATCGGCGCGTTCCTCCAGTGCGAGCGCCTGCTCGAACGCGCCGAGCGCCTCGTCCTGCCGGAACACCATCTGCAGGGCCTCGCCCAGCAACATCCAGGCATCGGCATGGTCGGGGAAGCGAACGCTGGCGGCGCGTGCGGCCTCGACCGCGCCCCACCGGTCATCGAGCGCCCGCGACAGGTGCACGAGCGCGGGAAAGGTATCGGCGAAGCTGGGTGCGACCTTGCAGCCGAGCCGGAGCCAGGCAAGGGCGCGGTGCGGGGCATCGCGCTGGCAGGCGGCGGCGCGGCGCGCGCAAAAGCGGGCCAGCGCAGCGCGAAGGGACCGGAGCATTGCTTGATAATGGGGAGAGCCACGGTGAGATTGCAACGGCGCATGGCATCGTTGCAAGGGCGCCGCATCGTGGTCACGCGCGCGCGCGAGCAAGCCGGCGAGCTGGCGCGGGCGCTGGCAGCGCGTGGCGCCGAGCCGGTGCTGGCGCCCGTGATCCGCATTCAGCCGCTCGAGAATCTCGGCGCGCTGCGCGCCGCGCTCACCGGCCTGTCGGCGTATCGCTGGGTCGTGTTCACCAGCCAGAACGCCGTGCAAGTGGTCCTCGATCGACTCGTCGCCTGGGGACTCACCCCCCGCATCTTCTCATCCACCAGCGTCGCCGCGATTGGGTCCGTCACGGCGGACGCACTCGCGGTGCGGGGTCTCGCGCCAGCCCTCGTGCCCGATGAATTCGTCGCGGAAGCGTTGGCAGAGGCGCTGATGCAGCGCAGCGGCGGCTCGCTCGTCGGCGCCCGCGTGCTGATTCCCGCCGCCGAGGATGCGCGCGAGGCGCTCGCGGCCGGCTTGCGGGCGCACGGCGCCGAGGTCGAGACCATCGCCGTGTATCGCACCGTACCGCTCCAGACCGACCTCAGCGCGCTCGCGGCCGAGATCACGCGCGGCCGCATCGATGCCGTCACGTTCACGTCGTCATCCACGGTGCGATGCTTCGTCGACCTCGTGGGGCGCGCCGCCGCAACCTCCGGACGATTCGTCGCCGCGACGATCGGCCCCATCACGGCGGGTACCGCCCGAGAGCTGGGTTTGCGGGAAATCATCGAAGCCGAGCCGCATACCGTTCCCGGCCTCGTGGAGTCGCTCGCTCGGCGGTTCCCGTGAGGATCGGCACGCGCGGCAGCCAGCTGGCGCGCTGGCAGGCCGAATGGGTGAGCGCCCGCCTGGCCAAACACGGCGTGCGTGCGGAGATCGTGATCATCAAGACGCGCGGCGACGCGGAGGTAGACCGGCCGCTCCACGAGCTCGAGGGCACGGGCTTCTTCACCAAGGAAATCGAACAGGCCCTGCTGGACGGAGGGATCGACGTCGCCGTCCACTCCCTGAAGGACCTGCCAACGCGACTTCCGGACGGTCTGCTTCTCGCCGCGGTTCCGGCGCGCCACGATCCCCGTGAAGCGCTGGTCAACGGCACCTCACTCACCGGTCTGCCGGCGGGCACGCGGGTCGGGACGTCCAGCCTGCGCCGCATCGCCCAAGTTCGTTTTCTGCGCCCGGATCTCGAGATCGTGCCATTGCGTGGCAACGTCCCGACGCGCGTTCGTAAAGTCGAATCGCGTGACGGTCTGGACGTGGCGCTGCTCGCGGTCGCGGGACTCGAGCGGCTCGGTCTCGGGAACAAGGGAACGCCGATCGATCCGCTGGAGGTGATGCCGGCGCCGGGGCAGGGCGCCCTCGGCATGGAAATTCGGGACGATGACAAGACGACGCGAAAAGCTTTGCAAGCGCTGCATGATCCGGTCAGCGCCGCTGCGGTCGGGGCGGAGCGCACGCTGCTCGCTGAGCTCGGCGGAGGCTGCCAGGCGCCGGTAGCTGCGTGGGTGGACGGCAATCGTCTCTACGGACGCGTCACAGAGCGGGACGGTGCGTCCCAGCTTACAGCGTCTGCGGATCTCGTTCCGAAACGCCCCGGTGCTGCCGGTGAAGTCGTCGCGCGCTTGCTCCTGGCTGAGGGCGCGGCCACCTTACTCGCCCGATGAGCGCCCAATTCCCCATCCGTCGCTTGCGCCGGCTGCGCCGCACGCCGGCGCTGCGCCGCCTGGTCCAAGAGACGCACGTGGTGCCTTCGCAGCTGATCTGGCCCCTCTTTGTCACGCACGGTGAAGGCGTGCGGCGCCCGGTCGAGGCGATGCCCGGTGTCGCCCAGCTGTCCGTCGATGTCCTGGTGCAGGAGGCCGAGCGCGCGGCGTCGCTGGGGCTTGGCGGCATCATCCTGTTCGGCATTCCGGCCGCGAAAGACGCCACCGGCTCGGAAGCGCACGACGAGCAGGGGATTGTGCAGCAGGCTATCCGCGCGGTGAAGCGCGCCGTTCCGCAGCTGCTCGTCGCCGGCGACGTCTGTCTGTGCGAATACACCGATCACGGCCATTGCGGCGTGATTCGGGATGGCGAGGTCGACAACGATTCGTCCGTCTACCTGCTGGGCAAAATTGCCGTCATCCAGGCACGCGCGGGCGTGGACCTCGTGGCGCCCAGTGACATGATGGACGGCCGTGTGGCCGGCATCCGCAAGGCGCTCGATGCCGGCGGCTTCTCGCACGTGCCGATCATGTCGTACGCCGCGAAGTTCGCATCCGCGTTCTACGGCCCCTTCCGCGAGGCCGCCGGCTCCACGCCGCAATTCGGGGACCGCCAGTCATATCAGATGGCGGTACCCAACGGTGATGAAGCGATGAAAGAGATTCAGCTCGATCTGGACGAAGGAGCGGACATCGTGATGGTAAAGCCGGCGGGTCCCTGCCTCGACCTCATCCGCCGAGCCAAGGAACGCTTCGGCGCTCCGCTCGGCGCGTATCAGGTGAGCGGCGAGTACGCGATGATCAAGGCGGCGGCGGAGCGGGGCATGCTGGACGAAACGCGCGCCATGTGGGAGTCGGTGACGGCGATCCGGCGGGCCGGCGCGGATATCATCCTGACCTACTTCGCGCCGGTTTTGGCTGGGCAACTGCTCTAGGTGAGATCCGTCGCGCTCCGCGGCAACAGCAGGTATTTCCACAACGCACCAGCTGCGGCCGCACCGAGCAGGGGACCGATCCAGTAGACCGCTTGACCGTGCCAGTCCCACGACACCAGCGCCGGGCCGAACGCCCGCGCCGGATTCAGCGCAGCCCCCGTCAGCGCACCTCCCCCCAGCGCGCATACGACGACCGTCAACCCGATCGCGAATCCGCCGACGCGCTGCGCTTGAGGCGATACGGCCGTGCCGTACACGGCACTCACCAGGAAAAACGTGAACAGCGCTTCCAGCACGATGCCGTCGAACAAGCCCATGGCGCCGGACATGGAAGGCGTGCCGAGTGACGTGATGCGCCCCATCGACGCCGGGAAGACAGCCTTGATCAGCAGCGCGGCGGTGATCGCCCCGAGCAGCTGCGCGGCCACGTAGCGTCCCAGCGTCTTGGCGTCGATCTGGTTGCCAATCCACAGCGCCACGCTGACGGCCGGATTGAGGTGACCGCCGGAGATGGGCATCATGATGGTAACGGCGATCGCCAGGCCCAATCCGTTGGCGAGCGCAACGCCGAGATTGCCGCCGATACCACCGACCTGGCTGGCGACACTGCCTGCCCCGACGAGCACGAACAGCAGCGTTCCGACGAATTCCGCGACGGGAGCCCGGAGAGAGCGGTAATTCACGTGTGACCTCTCGTTGAAAGCCGCGCCAATCTACCGAAGGCCGGTGTCGGGCCGCAACACCAGCGCCGCGTTGATCCCTCCGAACCCGAACGAATTTGAAACGACGGCCGCGGGTGACGCCGTCCGGCCGCCTCCCGATCCCGGGAGACAGTCGAGATCGCAGTTGGGATCGGGCCGCTCGAGGTTGATGGTCGGCGGCAGCCAGCCGCGCTCGAGGGCGAGCGCGCAGATCGCGGCTTCGATCGCGCCGCTCGCGCCGAGCGCGTGCCCGTAATAGCCCTTGGTGCCGCTGACGCTCAGCCGGTAGGCGTGGTCCCCGAACACCTGCTTGATCGCCTTCGTCTCGGTCGAATCATTGAGCGGCGTGGAGGAGCCGTGCGCATTGATGTAGCCGACGTCGGCGGGTGTCACAGCGCCGTCCGCCAGGGCGAGCTGCATCGCGCGCGCAGCCTGGCGGCCGTCCGGGCGCGGCGCCGTCATGTGATAGGCGTCGTTCGTGTAGGCGTGGCCTACGACTTCGGCGTAGATCCTGGCGCCGCGCGCCACCGCCCGGCTGCGCTCCTCGAGGACGAGCACCGCCGCTCCCTCGCCCATGACGAAGCCGTCGCGGCCGGCATCGAACGGACGGGAGGCGCGGGCGGGATCGTCGTTCCGCGTGCTCATCGCCCGGATGATGCTGAACGCCGCGAACGTGAGCGGCGCCAGCGGTGCCTCCGCGCCGCCCGCGAGCATCACGTCCGCGCGCCCGTCGCGCACGACGTGGAAGGCCTCGCCGACGGCGATCGTCCCCGAGGCGCAGCTCATCGCGTTCGTGGCGTTGGGGCCGGTGAAGCCGAACTCGATCGCGATGTTGCAGCTCGCGGCGCCGCAGAACACCGCGAGCGCGAGGGACGGATCGAGCCCCCGCGGACCCTCGGCGAGATACCGCGGCACCTGGGATTCGCCGAACGCGACGCCGCCCAGCGCCGAACCCATCATCGTGCCGATCCGGTCGGGATCCTCTTTGCTCGGGGAGATCTCCGCATCGCCGAGCGCCAGGCGGGCGCTCGTCACGGCGAGCTGCGAAAAACGATCGAGCCGTTTGGCGCGCTTGGCATCGAGATGGTCCTGAGGACGGAAATCGGGAATCTCCGCCGCCATGTGGCTGCGGAACGGCGCGGGATCGAACCGGGTGATGGTGCGCACGGCAGACGTGCGGGACTCGAGACCCGCCCACAGCCCGGCAGCCGCCGTCCCAATCGGTGTGACTGCGCCAATACCGGTGATCACGACCCGACGCAACTCAGTCATGCGTGTTCTTTCCCTTCTGCGGCTCGCTTGATTCCGGCCAGCGTCCGCGATGCAATTCCGTGGATGAAGATGGGCCCGATCACGAGGTTGGCGGCCAACTTCCCGACGAGGGGCCAGCGTGGTCCATCCCAGGTATGGACGATCTCGGCATCAACACCTGCTTCAGAACCTTCACCAACCTCCACCAGCCTCCACACCACCTGCATGCCGCGCGTAATACCCCGCACATGTTGGTATCGGATTTCACCCGCTGGGCGGTCGATCGTCATCTGCGAAACCCACCACGTCGGGTACTTGAGGAGGCCGCCGCCGAATGGACGCCACGCCGCCATTTCCACGAGACCGTCCTGGAGCACGCGGACCCAGCGATAGTGAGGCAGGATCGACGGCCAGCGCGCCACCGAGCTGGCGGCCGCGAATACCCGCGCGAACGGCGCGTGAACACGAATGCGATCGACGGTGCGCATCAGCGGCTGAGGCCTGCGTAGCCTCCTCTATAATAGAGGAGAGGGCGCCGATCGGTGGCGTCGCCCCCGATCACCAGCCCGATGAACACCGTGTGATCGCCTGCGGGGACGGCGCTGCGCTTCTCGCACTCGATATGGGCCACGACGCCGTCGAGCACGGCAATACCACGTTCGTTCGGGCGGTAACTCACCCCCCGAAACCGGTCGCTCTCGTCCCCCGCAAAACGGCGCGACAATGCTTCCTGCTCGGAGGACAAGACGTTGAGCACGAAGTGCGTGCCACTTTCCAGCGCCGCATGCATCTCATGGGCCTTGTCGACCGAAACGAGCACGAGCGGCGGGTCGAGCGAAACGGACGCCACGGAGCTGGCCGTCATGCCGATGGGCTCGCCCTTGGGTGTCCGGCTCGTCAGCACTGAGACGCCGGTGGCGAAGCGGCCGAGCAGCTGGCGGAACTGCGGCGGCTCGACGCCGCGCGTGGTCACAGCAGTAGCCCGGCCAGGACGCGAGGTGTGAGGGCCGCGCGCGCGGGCACGCAGTTGCCGGTCGCGCGCACGAGCAGGTCGGCCAGCTCCGGCCGCCGCGCCATGCGTCCGACCACGCGCTCGATCAGTGCCGGCCAGCCCACCGCGAGGCCGATGATCCGCTCGAGCAGCCATTTTCCCGCGAACTCGCGCCGCCGCGCTCGCGCGTAACCGTCCAGGCTCGCGCCGCTCACCAGCGTCTCGATGATGGCCGCCGCGGCCAGCTCCGCCCCGCGCAACGCGCTGTAGATGCCCTGGCCGGTGAACGGATCGAAGAAATCGGCGGCGTCACCGACCAGGAGCGCGCCGCCGCCCTGCGCGACCGGGCGCCGCGACCAGCGCGCGAAGGGACCGGTCGCGAGCACCGGGCGCACCACGCGCCGTGCGTCGAAGCGGCCGGCGACGCCGGGGAAACGCTCGAGCTCCGCAAAAAACCGCTCGCCGCGCCGCGCTTCACGGAGCGGCAGTACCAGCGCCACCGTCGTCACCCCGTCGCCGATGGGCCCGAGGCCGACGTACCCCGGCCGCCCCACGTGCATCTCCCCAAGATCGTTCACGCCGCGGGCATCGGACACGTGTGCCGTGAACGCGATGCGCCGCGGCGCCGAGCCGAACACCCGACCGAGCCGCCGCGCGACGAGCGATCGCAATCCGTCCGCGCCGACGACCACGCGCGCGGGATACACGTCCCGCGTCCCCCGTCCCACGTCCCGAGCAATCACGCCCCCGACGGCGCCATCATCGTAGACCAACTCCTCGACCTTCATCCGCTCCTGCACTGCGACACCGGCACGGGCGGCCGCGTCGCGTAAAATCGTGTCGAAGCGCGTCCGTGGCAGCGCGAAACTGAATGTCTCGAACCGGCCCACGACGCCCGCGCCGCTCGGCGCGACGACCTTCATGCCGGTCAATTGTGCCGGTGCAGCGGCGGCGACGGCGTGTAACACGTCTTTGCCGAGGCGTTCGAGCACGCGGGTCGATTCGGGGCTCAGGTACTCGGAGCACGGCTTCTCGCGTGGAAACCGGGCGCGGTCGAGCAGCAGGACGCGCGCGCCGGCGCGCGCGAGCAGCAAGGCCGTGGCCGATCCCGCCGGGCCGGCGCCGACGACCACCACATCCCAGCGCGGCGCAGGCGTATTCACGCAACGAGTCGCGCGCACGCGGCGCCCGTCAGCGTAGCAGCCAGATTCACGGCGTCGTTGTCCATCCATCGGACCTTTCCTTGTACGGTCGCGCCGAGTAGCGAGTCCACCAGCATACCGACGACTCCCGCGACCGCGACGGCCAGTGTGCTGCGCTGTCCCACGAGGGAGGACAGCGCGGCAACAAACCCCGCGCCCGCTATGCCGCCGGCCGTGCCCAGGAGCGTCATCCCCCCGTCGGTCCCGGCGGGGACGCGCATGCCGTTGGTGATCAGCCGCGGTGGCGTGCGCGCATGTCTGCCGATTTCGCTGGCCCAGGTATCCGCGGTTGCAGCGGCTAACGACCCCGCGAACGCGAGCCAATTCCCAGCCAGCGCCGCGAGCGCTGCCACGCCGCCATTCGCGAGCACTTGGCGTTCGTTTCTCGTGGTTGATTTCGATAACAAACTTCCAGAAACAAAAAAGGCGAGGAGCAGCAGCAAGCCTCGCCATCCAAAGCCGTATCCAATCGCCAGACCGACCGCGAGCGCCGCCGCCGCGCCGCGTCGAGTCAGCCAGCTCACTCGCCAAACAGCTCGCGGAGCACGCGCTTCTTGAGCTCCTGTGGAGCGCCCTGCGCGCGGCAGCGCGCCCGCAGGAACTTCAAGAACAGCTCCTCAAAATCGAACTGTTCACCGCACGGCGGGCAGTCTTCCAGATGCGCCCGGATCTCCCGCTCGAGCTCCGGCGTCAGCTCGCGGTCCAGGAATTCGTACAGATGCTCGACGCACTCGCGGCAATTCATGCGGGACTTCCCTTGATGTATCCCATCTCGACGGCGTAATCGTACAGCTTGCCCTGCAGCAGCTGGCGGGCACGGAACAGCCGCGACTTCACGGTGCCCACGGGCACCTGGAGAATGCCGGCAATCTCCTGATAGGACATCCCCTCGACATCGCTCAGCACGAGTGTCTCCCGGAACGCCACCGGCAGCTGGTCGATGGCGCGCAGCACCTGATCGTCCACGATGCGATCGAAAAACGCGCCCTGCGGGTCGTCGTCCTGCACCTCCGAGAACACGGCATACGGCTCGATGGTGTCTACGTCCACTGTCTCCGGATGCCGGCTGCGGCGCCGGTACTCATTAATGAAGGCGTGCCTCAGAATGGTGAGCAGCCACGCCTTCGCATTGGTTCCCTTCTCGTACTGGTCCCAGGCGCGGTACGCCTTGAGCATCGTCTCCTGCACCAGGTCGTCGGCGTCCGAGGGATTGGCCGTGAGGCGCAGGGCCACGCGGTAGAGCACGTCGAGATGCACCAGCGCTTCGCGTTCGAAGCTGGCGCGCTTCTCGTCGATTGGCGGAGACACCTCTGGGGAAGGGTTGGGCATAGCTCCCAGTGAAGGCTCGTGGAGCGTCGCGAGTTCCGCAATAGGCAGCCCCGTGGTAGGTTTCGCGCGCCGTGGTGCACAGCATCGTCCCGCTCGCCGTCCTCGAGGCGGTCAAGAATCTCGATACTCCCGTCGAGGATGGGCTCACCGAGTTCGCCGAAGAACTGCTGGTCAAGCGTCTCGGCCTCTCGCCCACCGTCGCCATGCAGCTGGCGGAGTTTGAGCAGCTGGTACGCCGAGACGCGCGCGTCGAGCCGGCGCACGTGGAGGCGTTGCTGCGGCTCGTGGGCCGGCGGCCCGACGCCGATCTGGTATTCGCCGACGCGGGGCGCCGTGCCGCGCGCCGCGCGGTGAAACGGATGTCGTGGGTGTCGCGCCTCTTCGGCCACAGCGCGGCGCGCCGCGCGGCACGCACGGTGCTCGGCGCGGAGCTGCTGCGCGAGCAGCGGTTGCCGGTCGCGCGGGTGAGTGATCCGATCGCGATTCAGGCGACACCCGACGGTGCGGCCTGCGGATTTTACGGCGCGGGCCTCGTCGAGCTGCTGCGGCTGCTCGTCGGCTACGAGGGCGCGATGGTGCATGTCGACTGCCGCGCGCGCGGCGGCACGGGATGCGAGTGGCGGGCCGCCGGCCCCGATCCCCGGCACCAATGAGCCTCCTCGAGCAGTTCGATTTCCCCGCGCTGCGCGAGCTGCTCGGCGACCTGGGCGCCGACGGTTGGCTGTTGTACGACTTTCACGGCATCAATCCCGCCGCGACGCGCGTGCTTGGCATCAACGGCATGGGGACGCGCCGCTTTTTCGTCCTGTTGCCGCGCGACGGCCAACCGGTCGCACTCGCGCACCGCATCGAGCTCGCCTCGTTCGACGGATTCCCCGGCGAGGTGCGCCCGTACGCGGCGTGGCGCGAGCTCCACGACAAGCTGCGCGCGCTCGTCGCCGGCAAGACCGTCGCGATGGAAGTCTCGCCGGCCGATGCGGTGCCGTACCTCGATCGCGTGCCGCACGGCGTCGTCGAGCTGATCGAAGGATTCGGCGCGCGCGTCGTCTCGTCGGGAACGCTGATCACGCGCTTCGCGGCGCGCTGGTCGGCGAGCGAGCTGGCGGGTCATCGGCGCGCGGCGCAGGCGATCGCCGGCATCGCGGCGGATGCCCTGCGCTGGGCCGGCAGCGAGCTGGGCCGCGGCGCCGAAGTGCGCGAAACGACGGTGCAGGCCCGCGTGATGGACGCCTATGCCCGCGCGGGGCTCGTCACCGATCATCCGCCGATCGTCGGCTTTCAAGCGAACTCCGCGAATCCGCATTACGAGCCCAAGGCGGGCGCGGATCGGCGGCTGGCGCGGGGCGATGTGCTGTTGCTCGATCTCTGGGCCGGCGTCGCACCCGGGGGGGGCAGCGTGTTCGCCGATCAGACGTGGATGGCGTTCGCGGGACGGGAGCCGAGTGAAGACGTGCGTCGTGCGTGGTGCGTCGTGCGTGATGCCCGGGATGCAGCGGTTGCCTTGCTTCGAGAACGTTGGATGAACAAGGAGCCGGTGACGGGCGCGGCGCTCGATGACGCGGCGCGAGCCGTCATTACGAAGGCCGGATTCGGCGAGTATTTCGTGCACCGCACCGGGCATTCGATCGATCGCGACCTGCATGGCTCCGGCCCGCACCTCGACAACTTCGAGACGGCGGACGAGCGCACCGTCATCGCGGGGGTCGGGTTCTCGGTCGAACCGGGCATTTACCTGCCGGGCCGCTTCGGTATGCGCACCGAAATCAACGTTTTCGTGGAGGAAACGGGGCCGCTCGTGACGCCCGCCGAGCCGCAGCAGGAGCTGTTTTTAGTCTAGCCGTCGGGTGCTTGGGGGCCTCTTGCGGGGTGGGAGAATCGGGCGCATGTTCGCCCGCCGTTGGATGAGCCCTGTCCACCCAAATGGACACGCGCCCGGGGCGATACGAACGCTAGACGTTGACGTGACAATGTCTTGACGGTTCTGAGATGCCCGGCCAGCTTACCCAACATGTGTAGTCATGCCGTCTTTTCGGCTTATACCGAAGGGGGGTGACGTGTCCGGCGTCACAATTCTGTCCGGTAGTCCACGCGCATTCACGCAATTGGAGGACGCATCCATGATGCATCGTCTGAGGAATGTCATCGGTCGATTCCTCGTTGTCGGTGCCGTTTTCGCGATCGCGGTCGTCGCAGCGCCGCTCGCGGCTCAGCAAACGACGGGAAAGATCGAAGGCACGGTTTCCGATCAAGCGGGGGCAGCGGTAGCGAACGCGCAAGTGTTCGTCGTCGGCACCTCGTTTGGCGCAGTCACCAACGAAAAGGGCTACTACTTCGTCAACAACGTGCCGGTCGGCACCTATTCGTTGCGCGCGCAGTTCATCGGCTTCGCGCCGTCGGAAGTGCGCAACGTTCGTGTGCTCGGCGGGCAGACGATCACCCAGGACGTCAAGATGCAGTCCTCGGCCGTCGTGCTGACGGGCATCACGGTCACCGCCGCGGCGAATCCGATCGTGCCGCGGGACCAGGTGACCTCGAAGGGCATCATCGCCGGTGATCTGGTCGATCATCTGCCGGTCGATGACGTGCGGTCGATCATCTCGCTGACGCCGGGCGTCGTCGAGTCCGGTCAAGCGGCGGGCGTGTCGATTCGCGGCGGCCGGCCCGGTGAGGCGAACGTCTACATCGATGGCGCGCCAGTCCGTGGCACGAACAGCGGCGCGGCGCGCGTCAACCTCGGGACGAACGCGATCGAAGAGGCGTCCGTCACGACAGGCGCGCTCGGCGTCGAGTTCTCCGACGCGCAGTCGGGCGTGATCTCGTATACCACGCGCGCCGGCGGCAGTTCACTCCAAGGCAGCGGGTCGTGGGAAACGGACAACGCGTCGTCGAACAGCGTCGGTCTTAACCGGTTTGAAGCCTCGGTCGGTGGACCGGTACCAAGCGTGACGAACCTGCGCTTCTTCGGCTCGGCGGTCCTGTTCGGCATGCTCTCGAGCAATAATGGTGCGGGCACGCCCCGCGGCATGGGCGCCGAGAACCAGCCGATATTCGCACTGGCGGGCGTCGATACGGTCGTGCCCCAGACCGAACCGAATGGCAGCGTTTCGACCGTGGCGCTGCCACGCTACGTGCAGTACAGCGGCACCTGTGGGTCGTTTGGCTCGTCGGCCAACCCGGTGGCGCAGGAAATCAAGAACAACTACGGCGTCGAGTGCCAGGGCATTCGCCGGCCGATGGACTGGTCCACCTCGCTGCAGCTGCAGAGCAAGCTGCAGTACACGTACGGCAGCGGCTCCAGCCTTTCACTGACCGGCCTCGCGAACGGCGATCAGAACCGTACCACTCCCAGCCGCGCTCTGAATGATCCATCGATTTATCGCGGCACGCATACCTGGGAGCGCATGGCGATTCTGAATCTGAATCACCAGGTCAGCCGCAGCGCCGAGCGGTCGCTGGCGATCAACGCGAATCTTTCGTGGGCGCGTGATCGCTCCCTCGATGGACCGCTCGATCCGAGCTCGGAGGCGGACTCCCGCAATCCCGCGTTGGGCATGATGTTCGGCTCGCTGAGATTCTCGGGGATGGACAATTTCCCGTTCCCGATCAACGACCAGACGATCCGCGACCTGCGCACCAACTCCGGCTCGCGGGGCATTCCGCTGACGCCCGAGCTGGCACCGGACGTTCAGCAGCACGGGCGTCTCAATCCGTACGGCATGTCGACCGGGAACCTGTGGCCGACGAACGGCTTCGCCACCGGGGCGACCACGATGCAGGAGACGCGTCTCACTGGACGCGTGGTCGTTGACTGGCAGGCGAACCGCTATCACCGCTTTACGCTGGGTGGCGACGCCAAGAAAACCGACCTGGCCTACTGGAGCAGCAACCTGGCGCGCCAGATCTTCATGGATGCCTACGTCGTGCATCCGGTGCAATACGGCATGTTCGCCGCCGATCGACTCGACCTCGGCGACGTCGTGCTCGAGTTGGGCGCGCGGTATGACTACTACGACAGCAAGGCGCTCTTCTCGAATACGCCGCTGTACATCTCGTCCGCCGGCCCGGCCAACTGGAACCCGGCGAGCGCGACGAACGACACGGCATACGCCAACTCGATCGCGCGCACCTTCACCCCGGCCGTCGGGCACCACGCGATTTCGCCGCGCCTGCGGGTGTCGTTCCCAATCACCGAGCACACGGGCTTCCGCCTGTCCTACGCGCATCAGGTGCAGTCGCCGGAGTTCACGACGTTATTGACCGGCATCAACAACGACCTGTCGTTCACCAATACGAACGACGTCGCAGGTCGGGACTTGGACTTCGGCAAGTCGATCCTGTTCGAGTTCGGCGTGCGGCACGCGTTCAGCCAGGACCTGGTGCTCGACGTGTCGGCGTACAACAAGGACAAGGTCTCCGACTTCGCGGCCCGCGTGCTGCCGTTCCCCGAT
>DASPXD010000190.1:0-2469 GCA_035637435.1 Gemmatimonadales bacterium | reverse complement strand
TCGCCGGAACGATCGTTCGCACGCCGTTGGTCCGCCTGGAGCTCGGGCCGGGATTCCCCGACGTGCGGCTCAAGCTCGAGAACCTCCAACCGATCAACGCGTACAAACTGCGCGGCGCTGCCAACGCCGTCGCGCTGTTGTCCGATGCCGAGCGCTGGCGCGGCGTCTGGACGATCAGCGCCGGCAACGCCGGCCAGGGTGTCGCGTACGCCGCGCGGGCTGCGGGTGTGCCGTGCACCGTCGTCGCGATCGAGACGGCGCCCGCAGCGAAGCTCGAGCGCATGCGCGCGCTGGGTGCGAAGCTTGTGCTCGTGCCGTATGCGGTCGCGTGGCAGGCGCTCGACGACCGCTCGTATCCGGGCGTCTCAGGGACGTTCATCCATCCATTCGACGATCAAAACTTCATAGCCGGTCACGCGACGATGGGTCTGGAGATTCTCGAGGATGCGCCGGACACCGTCGCCATCATCGCCGCGATCGGCGGTGGCGGCCTGATCACCGGCCTCGCCAGCGCGGTGAAAGCGTTGCGGCCCGAGATTCGCGTGTGGGGCGCCGAGCCGGACACCGCCGCGCCCGCCGCGCTCTCGTTCGCCAAAGGCTCGGCGCAGGTGTTTCCGGACTGGAAGGCCACGTTCGTGGACGGCGCGGGCGGCAAAAGTGTGTTTCCGCGGATGTGGCAGCGCATGCAGCCGGTGGTGGAGGGCTCCATCGTGGTGACGCTCGACGAGGTGAAGCGCGCCATGCGGCTCAT
This sequence comes from Gemmatimonadales bacterium, assembly GCA_035637435.1. GTDB lineage: Bacteria > Gemmatimonadota > Gemmatimonadetes > Gemmatimonadales > GWC2-71-9 > 20CM-2-65-7. The sequence goes on along the minus strand of DASPXD010000190.1, from coordinate 1,718 downwards.
GGCGGAAAAGGCACGCGTCATCGCGGAAGGGGCGGGCGCACTTGCCCTTGCGGCAGCGCTCACCGGCAAGGCTGGTTCGGGACCGATAGTCGCGATTGTCTCCGGCGGCAATATCGACCTTGCGAAGTTCAGCGAGCTCATTGCGTAGGTCTAGCGCAGCTTCAGCTGCATGTCCACCCACGCGCCGTTCTTCGCACTCGACTCGACCGCCGCGTGGATGAACTTGACGCCGTGCGCGCCATCTTCGACCGTCGGCGCAAGCAGCGCCGCCCGATCAGGCGCCCGGTTCGCGCGGCGCGCCCGGATCTGCTCCGCCAGATCGCGATACAGATTGGCGAACGCTTCGAGATAGCCCTCCGGATGACCTGACGGGATGCGGGTCGCGCGCGACGCGGCGGGACCGAGATTCGGACCACCACGCGATAGCACCCGTGGCGGTTGGCCCACCGGAGCAAAGCGCAGCTGGTTGGGGTGCTCCTGGCTCCACTCGAGGCCTGCCTTCTCGCCGTAGACGCGCAGCTTGAGCCCGTTCTCGTTGCCGGGCGCCACCTGGCTCCCCCACAGCATGCCGCGCGCGCCATTCTCGAACCGCAGCAACATGTGCACGTTGTCGTCGAGCCTGCGGCCCGGCACGAACCGGCTCAGGTCGGCGGCGAGCTCGCGCACCGCGAGGCCGGTGACGAAGCCGACGAGATTGTACGCGTGCGTGCCGATGTCGCCGAGGCAGCCGCCGGCACCCGCGCGCGCGGGGTCGACGCGCCATGCAGCCTGCTTCTGCCCGGTGTCTTCGAGTTTGGTCGTGAGCCAATCCTGGACATACTCGACCTGGACGACCCGGGTCGTGCCCAGCTCGCCCGCCGCGATCATCTCGCGCGCCTGGCGCACCATCGGGTATCCCGTGTAGTTGTGCGTGACCCCGAAGACGAGACCGGTGCGCCGCACCGTTTGCACCAGGTCGAGTGCGTCCTCGACGGTGGTGGTCATCGGCTTGTCGCAGATCACATCGATGCCGCGGTCGAGAAAGGCGCGGGCGATGGCGTGGTGGCTGTCGTTCGGCGTGACGATGCTCACGACCTCGATCCCGTCGGGCCGCTTCGCCTCCGCGGCCGCCATCTCTTCGAAGCTCTTGTAAACGCGGTCCGGCGCGAGACGCAGATCGGCGCCTGACTCTTTGGCGCGTTGGGGATCGGACGAGAGCGCGCCCGCGACCAGCTCGTACTGCTCGTCCATGCGGGCGCACAGCCGATGCACGCCGCCGATGAAAGCGCCGCGCCCGCCGCCCACCATGCCGAGCCGCAGCGGCGGGACCATCGTCAAGCGATGCCGAGCATCCGGCGGTTCGCGGCCTGGTCGGTGCCTGCCCCGGCGAAATCGTCGAACGCCTGTTCCGTCACCCGGATGATGTGGTCGGCGATGAACTTCGCCCCTTCGCGGGCACCGTCCTCCGGGTGCTTGAGGCAGCACTCCCACTCGAGCACCGCCCAGCCGGGATAGTCGTACTGGGCCAGTTTCGAGAAGATCGCCTTGAAGTTCACCTGACCGTCGCCGAGGGAACGGAACCGGCCGGCGCGATTCACCCACGACTGGAACCCGCCATACACGCCCTGGCGGCCGGTCGGATTGAACTCGGCATCCTTGACGTGAAACATGCGGATGCGGTCGTGATAGAGGTCGATGTACTCGAGATAGTCGAGCTGCTGCAGCATGAAGTGACTGGG
>DASPXD010000189.1:0-3190 GCA_035637435.1 Gemmatimonadales bacterium | reverse complement strand
GGCCGAAACCGCCGCGAACAAGCCAAAACCGTTGCCGTCGATTGCGACCAGTTGCCATGGTAAGGAGGGGGTCGACGGTTCGAGTCCGTCAGAGGGCTTCCGGATTCTTCCTGCTTAGCTCGTCTTTCCGTTGCCCGAGTGGACGGCGGCTGCTGCCGACGCAGCGTCCACGGCGTGGACGTCGACGCTTTCGGCGAGCGACTCAGCCAGACACGATCTCGACCGAGGCATGGATGTAGTCTGCTTTCCACGACTCGATATACCCCGCGAGGGCGGCGCGGTCGTGCCGCTCGCTGACGCTGTTCAGCGGGTGGACCTCGATCTCGCGCGGGCCATGCTTCACGCCAAGGCACGGCCCATGAGGTTCCCGCGGCAAGCGGTCGCAACCGACGGCAACGATTTCGGCTTGACTGCACGGATTTCGCGCTTCTTGCATCTGCCACTAGTTGCCACCGGTTGCGCCCGCTCGGCTCCATAAAGGCTCCGTGCTTCGTTGTCGGTTCTGGCTACACGGCCAGACGGCGTAGCCCGTGTTTCGGGGGTCGCGCCGCGCTCGCCGAGCCTTGAGTGCTTGACCTACGTGAGCTGGGAGAACATGTCGTTCCCGCTTGCGGTCGTCTCCGGCAGCTGCTGTAGGACGTCCCAGTGCTCGATGATCTTGCCGTCGTCGTTGACGCGGTAGATGTCGACGCCGGCCATGTTCCACGTCTTGAAGTTCACGTGCACGGCGACGAGATCGCCTTCCGCGATCACGCGGTGCACCTCGACGTCGACGGGTCCAACCGGGGCGAAGACGTCCTTGACGGCCTGGAGCCCGTTACCGGCCTGCGGATTGTGCTGCACGCAGTCTTCGACGATCAGCTCGTCGAAGGCCTCGACGTCGCCGGCCCGGAAGGCCTCGAAGAGGCGCGCGACCGCCTGCTTGTTCCGTTCTGTGTTTGCCATTGCTTCCTCCTAGTTACTTGAAGTGACTGAGTGACCGGACTACGCCGACTTTCTTGCTTTGGAAGGCGGCGCCCGCACGCGCGCTCGCGCGCCGAGCCGGGCGTGCGGACGCCGCGGCAGTCATGCCGCGACCGAGGCGTCTACAGCCTCGGCGAACGGGACGCTGGGGAAGTCGACCGGGACCTGCGAGAGGTGGTGCAGGTAGTTGGTGAGGATGGTTGCGGTTGCGTGACCGACGAGCTCGACGATCGCGCCGTCGTCCCAGCCCGCCGCTCGCGCGGCGGCGAGATCGGCGTCGCTGACATGGCCGCGGTCGCGTACGACGGCCTGAACGAACCGCAGTGCAGCCTCGGTCTTGGGGTCGGCTGAGCGCGCGGCGCGCGCATCCGCGACAGCCTCGGCGTCGAGACCGCGCGCGAGTCCGGCCGCAGTGTGTCCCGCCAGGCAATAGGGGCACCGGTTCTCGTTCGCGACAGCGATCGCCAGCTGCTCTGAGATGGCGCCGGAGAATACGCCCTTCTCGAGGGCGCGACCGAACGCGAGCACGGCCTCGGTTAGCGCCGGTGAGCGGGCGATCACGGCCCATAGGTTGGGAACGCCACCCCATGCCTCGCGGATCTTCTGAAGCGCGGCTGCCTCGTCCGGCGTCGCCGTCTCAGGCACTACAGGTGAAATGCGGACCACGGGTTCTCCTTTCGTTTGGGTGTTGGTTAGGGACGGTGCGGTGCAGCAGCGGCAGACGTGTCCGGTGGCGATCTCTGCATGGCTTTCTCCTTCATCACGCAGGCACCGGATGGGCGTGGCCGAGGAGTTCGTCGACCGTCCACTGGTCGTACGCGTGCTCTCCGTACTTGACCGCGGCGACCCGCCCGTCGGGAGCGATCAGGAAATCCGCCGGCAACCCGAATGGACCTCCAGTGGGCTTGATCGGTCCGAGCGCGCGCATCGTGCTGCGCCTCGCAAGCGCGGCGGTCTGACCGGCGATCGCCGCTCGCAGCGCCCGCGTGCTCAGCAACGAGCCCGCTCGGCGCTCGACGCCGAGCCGCCGGTACAGCTCCCGTTCCGGGTCGGCGATCAGCGGGAACGGCAGTTCGGCCTCGTACTTGGCCAGTTCCGCGGCGGTGGAGTGGAAGACGACGACCTCTCGGATGCCGTGGGAGCGGATCTCGTCATGGCGCGCGACGACCGAACGCAGGTGAAGGTTGCAGATCGGGCATCCGGCGAAGCGCCGGAGCTGAAGATGAACGAAGTTGCCTGCGGGATCCGGGATCGTGATTAGCTGGCCGGAGGTCGCGGTGAGTTCCAGCGTTGGGAAGGCATCGCCCCCTCGTGCCTTGTCGCCGGTGCCGGAGGTGGCGCTCTGGTCTGCGAACGCTGGAGTCGTCACTTGAGTCCTTTCCTTTGATCTAAGTCCGCGACGCGGAAGGGAGAGCCACCCGCCTGCGGCGCCGCAACGGCACGGGAAACGGAAGCTGGACGTGGGTTGCGACTGTGGTGGCTGACATCGCTGGACACCGTACGTCGCAGCGGCGGCAAGCGAAATGACCGATCCTCGCCTGTTCTTGTCCAATCGTCTCGTCAATGACTGGTTCTGAAGCGCTCGGACAGATATCGTCCATTTGATGGATCCGCTCTCCGACGTGCTCGACCTCAGCCGTGTCAGCGTGGCGCTGATGGTGAGCGTCCGAGCGTGCGCGCCGTGGGGCCTCGACCTCCCGCAGCGCCCGGGCGCCTCGTTCCACGCGATCACGTCCGGGACGGCGTGGCTGCGCGTGGGCGACAGCGAGCCGCTGCAGCTGATGCCCGGGGACGTCTTTCTGCTGCCGGCCGGCGCCCGCCACCGCCTGTCGTCCGAGCCGGAGGGCCGCTGCGTCCCGTTCGACAGCTCGCTGCATGAGCGGCCGATGACGCCGGACGGCGACCTCACACTCGGCGCATCGGGCGCGGCGACGACGTTCGTCTGTGCGGCGTTCGACTACGACCTCGAGGTGGGCGAGCCGCTCATGGGCCTGCTGCCGCCGGTGATCCACGTGCCCGCCGATCCCGTTGCCGGACGCGACGTCGCAGCGATCGTCGAGCTGCTGGCAATGGAGGTCGGCGCGCGCCGGCCCGGCTCGCGCGCGGCGGCGGCGCGGCTGATCGACTCGCTCCTGATCGCGGCGATCCGCAACTGGATCGACCGCCAGGCGGACGGCCAGGCGCCGTCGTGGTTGCGCGCCCTGCGCGACCCGGCGCTGGCGCGGGT
>DASPXD010000188.1:0-1923 GCA_035637435.1 Gemmatimonadales bacterium | reverse complement strand
TCCACGATGCCCCGCCGCTGCCCCCGCCCGCGGAGCCGGCGGCGAATTCGACCTGATACATAAGGAAAGCGGGCGCGACACCGAAGCTGACGATGTCGACCAGACTGTCGAGCTCCGCGCCGAACCGGGTCCCCGTGCCCGAGATTCGCGCGACCCGGCCATCGAGCGTATCGAGAATCCCGGCGAAGACGATGAACCAGGCAGCCCGGTAGAATTCGCCGCGCGTGGCGAGCACCATGGCCCAGATGCCGAAGAACAGGTTGAACAGGGTGAAGAGACTCGGCACCACGATGACGACGCGGCGCAGCGGCAGTGGCGGCGGTCTCACGCGTACTCCGCCAGAACGGTCCCGCCCACGCGGACGCGGTCACCGGGCTTGACCTTGACCACTGGACGCTCAGAGAGGGGAAGAAAGACGTCGGTGCGCGAGCCAAACCGGATGAGACCGAGACGATCGCCTTGGGTGACGCGCTCGCCGGGCTTCGAGTCCGTGACGATGCGCCGCGCGATCAAACCCGCGATTTGTCGGACGAGCACGCGACCGCGCGGGCCGCGCATACCGACCGACGACTGCTCATTGTCGAGGCTCGCCTTTTCGTCGGCGGCGTGCAGGAACTTGCCCTTGTTGTAATGGACCAGCTCCACGGTCCCGTCGACGGGGTAGCGATTCACGTGCACATCGAAGACCGATAGGAAGATGGAAATGCGTACCGCTCGCTCTTTGACGTACATGGGCTCCTCGGTCTCGATCACGTGGACCACACGCCCCTCGGCCGCGGCCACCACGTACCGATCACCGCGCGGGCCGGGGCGAATCGGATCGCGAAAAAATGCGACGACCCAGACGGCGAGAATCCCGAGCAAGATAGCGAGCGGCCACCACAGCCATGCGGCCACCAGGGTCAGGATCCATGCCGCCGCAATGAATGGCCATCCCTCGGGCGCGAGCCTCACTCCAGGTCGGTGCCGGTTATGCGTCTGAAGGCATCCCGATACCGCTCACTCGTGGCATTGACGACCTCGGGCGGGAGGGGCGGTGGCGGCGCTTCACCGTTCCACTTGCCTCGCTTCTTCAGGTCGGCCAGGTAGTCGCGCAGCGGCTGCTTGTCGAAACTGGGCTGGCTACGGCCCGGCTGGTACGGGTCAGCGGGCCAGAAGCGTGAGGAATCGGGCGTCAGGATCTCGTCGATGACCATCAGCTCGCCTTGCGCCGTCGTCCCAAATTCGAACTTGGTATCGGCGATGATAATGCCGCGCTGCGCCGCATAATCCCGGCCGGCCTCGTACAGCGCCAGACTGGCGCCGCGCAGCCGCTCGGCGGGGAGTCGACCGAGTGCATTCACGACGTGGGCGAATGTGACATTCTCGTCGTGACCCTGTTCGGCTTTGGTCGCAGGCGAGAAGATCGGGGGATCGAGCTGGACGCTCTCGACTAGGCCCTGGGGCATCGGTTCGCCGGCGAGCGTACCGGACCGCTGGTACTCGGCCCATGCAGAGCCCGAGATGTAGCCACGGACGACGCACTCGAACGGCACGGTCGTGGCGCGGCGTGTCAACATCGCGCGCCCGCGTAACTCGTCACGGTGCGGAGCGAGCGCGGGAGCGCGCGAGACGATCTCCTCGACGTCGGCCGTCAACAAGTGGTGCGGCATGACCGATGTGAGGCGCGCGAACCAGAAGGCACTCATCTGGGTGAGCACGGCGCCTTTGTACGGTACTGCTTCGCGCATCACGACATCGAAAGCGCTCACCCGATCGCTCGCGACGAGCAGCAGCGTCACATCATCCACTTCGTAGACTTCGCGCACCTTCCCGCGCCGCAGCAGCGGCAGCGGCAGTTGGCTCTGTACCAGCACACCAGTCATACCTGAACCTCCGCTGCAGCAGCCGCCGGAGCGGCGGCCTGAATGGCACGCATCAGAT
>DASPXD010000187.1:0-3587 GCA_035637435.1 Gemmatimonadales bacterium | reverse complement strand
CTACACGTCGAAGGAGCTGATCGACTACCTGATCAAGAGCGTCGGCAGCGAGTTCGGCCGGTCGATCTTCACCAAGGAATTCCAGACGCAGAAGACGTCCCAGACCAGCGGTCCGATCAAGGGATAACGCAGCATGGCGATGGGTGGCGGGAAGAAAACGGAAAGCGCGGTCGCGGCGAACATCAACGTCACACCGATGATCGACGTGATGCTGGTGCTGCTCATCATCTTCATGATCGTTACGCCGGCGATCACGGCCGGATTCCAGGCGACGATTCCGCGCGCCAAGAATCCCGACTCGAAGGAGGAGTCGGAAGGAGAAGTCCGGCTGGGCATCGACCGGGACGGCAAGTTCTACCTCGACATAACCGACCCGCGCACCGGCAAGTACACCGGCCCGCGCCTCATCAGTGATGAGGATCTGCCGGCACAGCTCACGACCCTGTACGCAAATCGTACGGTCGACAAGGTCATGTATCTCAAGGCCGATGAGGGGATCGAGTACGGGCGGATCCAGGCGGCGCTCGAAATTGCGCGCAAGGCGGGCGTGCGGGTCGTCGGCGCGATCGCCGAGCAGGAACGCTCGGCAAAACCGGAAGGGCACTGACCGATGGCGATGGGAAGTGGCGGCTCCGGCAGCGGGCTCAGTTCGGACATCAACGTCACGCCGATGATCGACGTGCTACTCGTGCTGCTGATCATCTTCATGATCACGCTGCCGTTGTCACGGCGCAGGTTCGAGGTGCAGGTGCCGCCGGAGCAAAAACAGCAGCCGCGCCAGAAGCAGCAGTCGAGCGATCAGATCGTGTTGGAGCTCAGGCCGGACGGTTCGTACGCGATCAACACGCAGCCGGTTCCGTTCGAGCAGCTCGAGGCGAAATTCCATGAGCTGTACGACCAGCGTCCCGCGAAGTTGCTGTTCATCAAGTCCGCCCCGAATCGCAAATACGGTGAGGTCATGCGGGCCATGGACCTCGCGCGGGGCGCGGGCGTGCAGGTGATCGGGTTTACGCCGGCCGAACCAGGCGCCGCAGCGCACTAGCCAGGCTGAAGCACACCTCACAGTGTGAACGCAGGGGCACGAAACCGTGCCCCGGTTTTCGTTATAGGGTATGTATTAACTATGCCGGAGACCACGCGCCCCCCGTTCAACGCCTACTCGCTGCCGCTCCCCCGGCGGCGGCAAGGGCCTGCGGCCGTGCTCTCGCTCGCCGTGCACATCGCCATCGCCATCCTCGTGCTCTGGCGCGGCGCCGAGCTGTTCGAAGGCGGCGGTGGCGGTGGATCCGGTCCGCGCGGCGGTGGTGGTGGTGGCGGCCGGCCCGCCATGAGCTGGTTCGCGCTGCCGACGCCGTCAACGCCGGCACTGCACGACGTGCCGCCAGCTCCCGCGGTCACGGTACCGACGGTTGCCCCGCCGGTCGTAGAGCCGGTGACGCTCGAGGTTCCTCCGCCGACAGTCGCGATCGCACCCCCCCCGCCTGCGGCGGTTGGTACTGGCGAAGGGACGACCGGTGGTCCCGGCGAGGGTCCGGGAACGGGCGGCGGCAAGGGCACCGGTACGGGGACCGGGGTAGGATCCGATTCCGGCCCTGGCTCGGGCGGCGCCGCGAGTGATATCTTCGCGGCCACGCCGCTGTGGGCGATTTCCCCGCCGCCCGGCGCGCCGCGCGATGCGCACGGGAAACGCCACGAGGTCCGCTTCTGGGTCACGGCGGAGGGCCGAGTCACCCGCGTCGAGGTGACGCCGCCGATCAAGGACTCGGGTTACCGGCGCGAGTTCACGGAGCGCATGATGGGCTATCTGTTCAAGCCAGCCACGACCCGTGACGGGCGCCACGTCGATTACATCGCCAGCGTGACAGTCTATCCGTAGCATCACCTCGCCAACCGAAAGTCGAGGAAGCGTGAGGCAGCTCTTCAAGCGGAAGCCGATCGCGGAGCTTCTGGTCAGCGAGCTGGAGACGCCGCAGTCGCTGCGGCGCGTCCTCGGGGCCGGCGATCTCATCATGCTCGCCATCGGCGCGGTCATCGGCGCCGGCATCTTCGGCGCGATCGGGACGGCGGCGGCGGGCCAGCTCGATGCCGCGGGGAACATGGTGCGCGCCGGCGCCGGCCCGGCACTCGTGTTCTCCTTCCTGCTGCTTGGGGTCTGCTGCGCGCTCGCCGGCTTCTGCTACGCCGAGCTGGCGGCGATGATTCCGCAGGCGGGGAGCGCCTACGCGTATTCTTACGCCACGCTCGGCGAGGTGATCGCCTGGATCATCGGGTGGGACCTGATCCTCGAGTACGCAGTGGGAAACGTCGCCGTGGCGATTTCCTGGGGCGACTACTTCAAGTCCTTCATCAGCTACTTCGGCATCCACTTGCCCGACTGGCTCACGACCGGGTATCGCACCGCGCTGCTCAGCCCCGACCCCGCGATCCACGGTCTCCTCGACCGCGCGCCCCACCTCGCCGGCATCCCGATCCTCGTGAACGTGCCGGCCTTTCTTGTCGTCGGTCTGATCACCTGGCTGCTGCTGCTCGGCGTGCGGGAGAGCGCCCGGACGAACAACGTCCTGGTCGTCATCAAGCTGCTCGTGCTGGGATTGTTCATCGTGGCGGGCCTGAGTCACATCAATTCCGCAAACTACACGCCGTTCGTACCAAACGGCTGGCGTGGCATCCATCAGGGCGCCGCGATCGTGTTCTTCGCCTACATCGGCTTCGATGCGATCTCGACCGCCGCCGAGGAGACGAAAAACCCACAACGCAATCTGCCGATCGGGATTCTCGGCGGCCTTGCGATCTGCACATTGATTTACGTCATCGTCGGCGCGGTCCTTACCGGCATGGTGAAGTACACCGACCTGGGCGTCGCCGACCCGTTGGCGAAGGCGCTCGACATCGCGGGTTACAAGACCGTCGGCTGGATCGTGTCACTCGGGGCGATCGTCTCGATGTCGGCGGTGCTACTCGTGTTCCAGTACGGTCAACCGCGCATCTTCTTTGCGATGGCGCGCGACGGCTTGCTGCCGCCGTGGGCCGCGAAGATCTCGCCCAACCGCCGCGTCCCCTACATCACCACCATCGTCACCGGTGTATTCGTCGCGCTCTGGGCGTTGATCGGCGACGCCAACGAGACCTACAATCTCACTAACATCGGGACGTTGTTCGCCTTCGCGCTCGTCTCGGCCGGCGTGCTCGTGCTGCGGTTCACCGATCCGACCAGGCCCCGTCCGTTCCGGGTACGCTGGGTCTACGGCGTCGCTCCGTTATCGGCGGTCCTGTGCGTGTACGTCATGCTGGGGCTGCCGCTCGAGACGTGGGTCCGGTTCGCGGTGTGGTTGGCGATTGGGTTGGCGTTGTACGCAGGCTATGGATACAAGCACAGCCGCGTGCGCGGCGGGCGTCAGCTGACGCCGTAGGATTCCGCTGCCAGCCGCAGGGCTCCCACAGGTGCATCCACCGCACTGCCACTCTCGGACAGGCGGGCGCGCGGCAAGTCTGCCGCGAGACTGGTGCGCAACGCGATGAGCAGCGGGGACCCCGGTCGCAGCAATCCCCCGATCGTCGCCATTTTGATCGGCTCCGTGCCCGCAAAG
>DASPXD010000186.1:0-28614 GCA_035637435.1 Gemmatimonadales bacterium | reverse complement strand
TCAGTCGAAGAGATCGTCTTGCTGCGCGGTGTCCGGATGTTCGCTGGGTCGCAGCAAGGTGCCCAACCGCTCTTCCCATTTCTCGACGTCGAAATGGTGCTCGTTCTGCAGCGCGCGACGCAGCACCGGCGAGAACTCGTGAAACGCCTCGAGCAGCTCGCGCGTCGCCTCGCGCAGCGCTTCCAGCCGGAAGCTGTCGTCCGTCGCCGCCATGTCCTCGAGGATGCTCTGCTCCGTCCGCGAGGCGACGACCGGTTCGGGACGCCCCTCGATGAAGACGTTGGTGCGTTGCCCCGGGCCGCGACCCTCCTCGATCGGCATCAGGCCAAGGATCCGGTCCGAGCGCCAGTATTTCCCATAGCCGAGGAATACCATGCGCCCCCGTTTCACATCCATAGGTTACCTCCGCGGACGCCGGTTTTTGCGAATGTCTTCTAACACAACGCGATCAATTTTTCCGTCCACGCGCACGCGCACGTCGTAGTTCTCCCAATACATGAAGTTCGCGAGCGCGGTCAGAAACGTGTCATTGAGGGAGGGCTGGGGAGCGGCGAGCCACTTCTCGCGCTGATTCGCGGGCTCGACCAACAGTATCGCTTCCAACTCCTTTTGTAGTGCCGGCGTAATCGGCATGAGGTCGGCGGAGTCGGTGGTGAAGAAATAGAGCTTGTGCAGCGCGTACAGCCGCTGCAGCTCCTTGATCGGCTCGGGCGCATCGTAAACACGGATATCGATGTAGCGGTCGTTGTTGCCGAGGTACCCGGCGTTCGCCCGCACGACGAGCAACGCCGCCGACTGCATCCCCCGTCTGTCCCCTCCGCCCGCCTGGCCCGCGACCAACGCGGCAATCAGCCGATCGGCGAGCGATCCACGACTGCGCTCGAACGTCTCCGCCATGTTTCGCACCGTCGCATCGGACACCATGATGTTCGCTTGCGCGGCGTAGCCGCGCCCCGTGATCATCTGCCCCTTCCCGCCGTTCTGGCCGCCTCCCGTCCTCCCGCCCGCCCAATCGAACGTCGAGTCGCCGGTCCAGCTCGCCGAGTTGCCGTGGGCGTCCACCATGCCCACCTGCCGTTGCGACGGCCGCGGATCGCTGCGCATGATGATCCGCATCGCCTCCGGGGCGGTCGCGCCCCGCGCCAGGAGATCCAGGCCCTTGTCGCCGTAGTCGGTGTTGCTGAGCGATTGTGTCGCGACGGCACCGATGCCGGCCCGGGCCCACGGCACGATCCCGCCCACGTTGGGGAACTTCGACTGCACCGCGATACCGAGATCGCCGGTGGCGGAGTCGTAGGCGACGATGCTGTAGGTGTGGGCGCGTTTCGCAAAATCAGATGGTGGAGGGGGTGGAGGGTGGTGGAGGATCTGAAGAAGAGACAAGAGGAGCACGGGCTAGTCCTTTCTCATTTTCTTCTTGAGCTCGTCGAGCTGGCGCGCCGCCGCCGCCTCGCGCGCCGCCCGGTCCATGTCCGCCTTGAGCAGCTCGTCCTGTAGATCCATGTCCGCAGCCGCGGCGCCGGCCTGGTCCATGGAGCGCCGAGCTTCCATCGCCGGCCGATCGCGCTCCGCGCTCTTGAGCTGCGTCTGCATGTCATCCAGCTCGCGTTGCGCCAGCGCCAGCTCCTCGCGCTGCGCGACAAGCTTGCGCTCGAGCACGCCGACGCGCTCGCGGTGCTTGGTCGCAAAGCGCTCGGCAACGGTGACCGTTTCCTGATCCTGGATCTCACCAGCGAGACGGCCGCGCCGCTCGGCATCCGCCAGCCGCTGGCGTTCGAGCCCCACCTCGCGCTCGGTGCGCGCCACGGCCTCCTGGACCTCGGCAACCGCGACCTTCGCGTCCACGACCGCTTCGCGCATTTGCCGGGCGAGCGATCGGAGATCGGCAGCGCCCTCGGCAGCGTCGAGGGCAGCGCGGAACGCATCCCGCAGACGCTCGAACAGGTCGGTTGCCTCGCTCAGCTCTTGCGGACGGTTTTGGCGAAAAAGTCGGAGAAGACGGGCTCCACCGCGGGCGAGTCGCACTCCGGGCAGGCCGGATGCGGCCGCATAGCGTGCTCCGCCATCGTTTCGGTGCGCGAGAACAGCGCATGACAGGCGGTACAACGGTACTCGTACAATGGCATGCGCAAACGTTATTCCCCCGTAAAACCACGGTCAAGTTGACGCACCCCGCGTGGGGCCCAAATTGCTGGAATGCTCCGGATTGCAGTCCGAATCGCCGGTGTCGCCCTGGCGGCAGCCGCCATCACCACTGCCTGTGACGGTGGACTCGAGCCGGAACGTATTTGCCCGCCGAGTCTGGTGGGCGTGTGCGGCACGCTGCGATTTCGCGGCACGATCCCCGACAGCACCGACAACGTCTTCGTCGCCGCCTACGTCACGTTCCCGCAGACCTGCAACGACCTCATCAACAATCGCAAGCCACCGATTCCCGGCTCAGTCACCTACACCGACTCGGCCGCTCTCTACAGCGTCGGCCTCGACCCGGCCACCTACCATTGGGTGCTCGCGGTCTGGAAGAAGGTGGGAAACCTGACCCTCACGCCGCAGGATACGGCGCTGCTCAGAGTCGCAGGCTATTACCGCGATCCCACCGATACGACCCAGCCCGGCATTGTCACGATCCCCGCGGGCGGTACGGTCGGCAACATCGACTTCAGGGTTGAGTTCGACAGCCTCCGGCCGGCAACCGATTTCGTCACATGCACCGAACAATAACGGCGCTGCTGCTGTCGGTCGCGCCACTTCCCGCAGTTGCTCAAGGGGTGCTGCGCGGCACGGTCCGTGATACGCACGGCGTCCCCATTCAGGCGGCGATCGTGGGTGTGCCGAACACAACGCTGTACACGCAGACCGACCCACAGGGACGCTATCGCCTGACACCGCTGCCGGCAGGCGACATTCGTGTGCGCGTCGCAGCCATCGGATACCTGCCCACTGCCGCCAGCGTCTCGGTCCCTGCCGCCGACTCCGCGATCGCCGACTTCACGTTGCAGCCCTCGCCGCTCGAGCTGCCCCCGCTCGACGTCGTGAGCACCAAGGTGGCGCGGTTTGGCGACCGCCCCGCGACGAGCGTCGTCCAGATCCCTGCGCGCGACATCGATCAACGAGCGGTCAACACCGTGGACGAAGCAGTCGATAAGGCGGCCGGTATTCAGATGCTGAACGGGCAGATCAACATTCGCGGATCGACGGGCTACGTACAGGGACTCAACTCGCGTGTGCTGCTACTGGTCGACGGCGTCCCGATGAATCAGGGCGACCGCGGGGGGATCAACTGGGACGTGCTGCCGGTGGATCAGATCGAGCGCGTCGACATCCTCAAAGGGGCCGGCTCATCGCTGTATGGCTCGGCGGCGCTGGGGGGTGTCGTCAACCTGACGACTCGTGACGTGCCTGACGGCCTGCACGTGCGCGTGCGGCTCACCGGAGGCGTGTACGGCAATCCGCCGCACGAAGTGTGGCGGTTCCGCGACGGCACCGGGCTGGAAGGCGGGGGTGATGTGTCGGGGTCGTACGGCACCGCGACGTTCGGCGGCCGGTTGGCGGCGGGCGCGCGTCATTCGGACGGATACCGCGAACAGGACGACGGGGATCACTGGCAGATCGCCGGCCGAGCCCGCTGGCAGGCAGCACCGCGCACGCGCGTGGACATGTCCGGCGCCTGGGCCGTCGACCACTACGACGTGCCGCTCGCGTGGTGCCGGCAGGGCGAATGCAACGATCGCGGCCAGTCGTTTCAGCCGTTCAAGGTCCCGACCACCTCGTTGGGCGCGTGGACCGACTCGCGCAAGGGATACGTCGCCGCGCAGGCGCGGACGGTGGTGTCGGAGCGATTCGCGTGGCAGGCGCGCGCGTCGTGGTTCCGCACCAACTTCTTCGATCAGCGTCCTCCCACCGGCTCGGAGTTTGGGGTCGCCAACCGCTTCGGCGCCGAGCTCCGGGCGGAGGCGCATCCCGATTCCACGCGCACGGTGCTGGTCGGCGGCGAGGTGACGTTCTCGGACGTCACCAGCGACATCTTCGAGAATCATTCGCAGTCCGAGTTCGCCGCGTACGGCGAGAGTGACCAGGCGGTGGGCGCGGTCCGTCTCAATGTCGGCGCGCGCATCGATTTTCTCGCGGTCGACGGCGGCTCGCTCAGTGCGGTCGTCAGTCCCCGGCTCGGCGGCACCATACCGACCGATCACAGTGGAGGAGTGCTGCGCGCGTCGATCGGCCGCGGTTTCCGTGCCCCGACGATCGCCGAGCGATTCGTGCACACCTTCGCCGAGGGGCTCGAGGTCATTCCCAATCCCAACCTGCGACCAGAAACCGCATGGTCGACGGAACTCGGCTACACCACCGCACCGCTGTTCCGGATGCTGCGGCTCGACGCGGCGCTGTTCTGGACAGAGGCACGTGAACTGATCGAGCCCAGGTTGATCCTGATCGAGGAATCACCCAACGACTCTATACCCAACCTGGTACCCAAGATCCAGCTCCAGAACGTCACGCGCGCACGCATCGCCGGGCTCGACGCCGCGATTCTGGCCGCGCCCATTCCGGATCGACTGATCGCGACGTTGAGCTATACCTACCTCAGCACGCGGCGGCAGGTCGCCGGTGACACGTCGGCGGCAGGGCCGCTCGCGTTCCGCCCCCGCCACCTCGCGACGCTGAGCGGCGATTACAGCCTCGGCGCCTTCGGCGTGGGCGCCGACTTCCGCTATGCCAGCCGTGTCGAGCGCATCGAGTTGGAGGGTTTCGTCGACTCCCGGCGCGTCCCCGTGAGAGTGCTCGACCTGCGGGCAGGTTGGAAACAAGGCCCGGTCGAGCTGCGGCTCCTGGCGGCCAATGTGCTCAATTACATGTACAACCTGGTGCCCCAAACCCTCGCGCCGGTGCGGACGGTGACGGTAACGGCTGTTTGGTCACATTAGCGTTAGATTCCGGATCATGACCTACCGGCTGCTGGCATTGACCCTCGCGGTGGCTGCCTGTGGCCGCGGGAGCGGCGGTTCGCCGACCTGCGGCATCGCCTTCCTTGCCGGGCCTTCGCTGATCACCCAGCAGCTCGGCAACGCGCGCGCCGTCCTCACCGATCCGCCCCGAGGGGTCCCGGATTCGCTGCCCGCCCTCGTCATCCTGCAGAAGACGCGTGACATCGGAGCCGTGCTCGTCGGTCGGGACGGCGAAGGCCGCATTTCGATGCAGTATCGGGGCTCCGGCTTCCCCCAGCACGGCTACGGCCTGCTGGTGGTCGACGACACCTCGCAGCGCACGATGGGTGTCCTCACCCTCGATACCGAGGAGCCGCAGGGCCATCCGGCGATCGGCACGATCATCGGCGGAAGTGTGGCGCTGAATCTGTACGGCGTCCGCGTCGACTGGGCGAGCGTCAGCAATCCCCGCTGTCCGTTGTTCGGCGGCCCGGCGACCCAAACGTCGTGACCAGGGCCACGGCGGCCGTTCCTGTCGCCGTGACGGCTCCACGGCGGATGGTCGATGGCCGTGAGCGAATTACCCTCAACACGGCGTACGTGCGCGCGCTCGAAGGCGCCGGCCTCATTCCGCTGGCCGTCCCGACGATTCTCGCACCGGATCGCGCCGCCGCTGCGCTCCACGGCGTACGCGGCCTGGTGCTCACCGGCGGTGAAGACGTCGCGCCCGCGCGCTACGGCGCCGTGCCGCACCCGCGCCTAGGTGACGTCGATCCCGCGCGCGACGCGGCCGAGCTGGCGCTGATCGACGCCGCGCGCCGGCGGCGTTTGCCGATTCTCGCGATCTGCCGCGGCATTCAGATCCTCAACGTCGCCCTCGGAGGCACTCTGTATCAGGATTTGGACAGCGAGCGGCCGGGTTCGGTGCCGCACAATGAAGCGAGCAATCACGCGGTGCGGGTCGATGCCGGGTCGCTGCTCGAGCGGACACTCGGCGCTCGTTCGGCGTCCGTGAACAGCCGTCACCATCAGGCGATTCGGGACGTCGCGCCGGGCCTCAAGGCGGTGGCGTGGGCCGACGATGGCGTGATCGAGGCCGCCGAGCCGGCGGATGCGAGCGCCCCCTGGATCGTCGCGGTACAGTGGCATCCGGAAGATCTGACGGAGCGGGCCTTGTTCGACGGGTTCGCGCGGGCGGTCGCATGACCGCCCCCCGCGCCGGTCACGCGTTTCCATCCACCGAGTGGGTCGCGGCGTATGGGGCGGCGATCAATGCGAGTGACGAGTACCGCACCGCATCCACCGACTGGACTCATGGGTCCGTTGCGCTCGTGCTGCCGGCGCAACCGGCGATCGGCATGCCCGAGGACGTCGGCATCTGGCTCGACCTCGAGCGCGGCGTGTGCCGCGCGGCGCGCCTCGTGACGCGCGACGAAGCGCAGAAGGCGCCGTTCGTCCTGACGGCCGAATACCGCTACTGGAAGCAGATCATCAAGAAGGAGCTGGGCCCCATCGCCGGCATCATGCAGCGCAAGGTCGGGCTGGTGGGGTCGTTGCCGATCGTGGTGCGGTTCATCAAGTCGGCTGAAGCGCTCGTCGACGCCGCCACCCGCGTGCCGACCCGCTTTCTGGACGAGGCGTCGTGTTAGAGCGTCTCATCGCGCTCTCGCAGGAGCTCGCGGGCGCGTTTCGCCCCGCGACCATCGTCGAGATCGTGGCGCGGACTCTGTCCGAGCAGTTGGCACCCGGCCGTCTCTCGGTCATGCTGCTCGATATCGACACCAATGGTCTCACCGTCAGCTATCACAACGGTCCCCGCCCGGCGACCACCGACGAGCCGCTGCTGCAGCTCGCGCTGCGTCGCGGCCCGCTCGTGTTTCCCGACAACGTCGTCGCGCGTGCCGCTGAGCTGCAGGTCTCGCTCGCTGGACCCGTTCCGGCGAGCTGGCTCGGGGCGCCGATCGTCGCCGTGTCGCGCACCATCGGCGCAGTGGCGATGGAGGGCGACCGCAAGAACGCCCTGGACGCCGGCGCGCTGCTGTTCACGCGCGCCGTGCTGGCGCAGGCCGGCATCGCGCTCGAGAACGCACGCCTGGTCGAGCTGTTGTCGAGCGGCAAGAGAGAATGGGAGCAGACGGTCGACGCGTTCAACCAGGCGATCTGCTACATCGATCCGCAGGGTGCGGTACGCCGCGCGAACCGCGTATTCGCCGAGCTGATCAAGCTGCCCGTCACGGCGCTGCCGGGGCGCCCGTGGCTGACATTGCTGCCGCCGTCGTGGGTGGATCCGGTGGCGCGGTTGCTCACGCTGGAGGGCGCTCCGGCGCCGGTCGAGATTCGCGCGGGCGAGCGGACGTTGATGGTCACCGCAATTCCTACGGGAGAGCCGGGCGGCGCCGTCCTGCTGTTCGAGGACCAGAGCGAGAAGCGCCGCCTGCAGGACCAGCTGTTGCAGTCGGAGAAGATGTCGGCGATCGGCCAGCTGATCGCCGGGGTGGCCCATGACCTCAACAACCCTCTCGCCTCGGTCGTCGGTTTCAGCGATTTGCTGGGCGAGGCCGCCGACGTGCCGCCCCGACTGGCCGAGCCGCTCGCGGTGATCCGGCAGGAGGCCGAGCGCGCCTCCGCCATCGTCCGCAACCTGCTGTCGTTCGCGCGCCGTCAGGAAGGCGAGCGCCAGCTGCAATCGATCCGCCCGATCCTCGAGTCCACCCACCAGCTGCTCAAGAATCAGCTGCTCGCGGCACGGATCGAGCTGACGCTCGAGTTCGAGCCCGGGCTGCCCGAGGTCGAGGTGCACGCCAATCAAATCAAGCAGGTGTTCGTGAACATCATCAACAACGCGGCGCAGGCGATCGCCAGCACGCGCGCGCAAGAGGGCGGCGGCAAGATTCAGATCGTCACGAAGTGCGAGCCCGACGGACTGTCGGTCAACATTTCCGACAATGGGCCCGGCATCCCGGACGCCGTCGCGCAACGCGTCTTCGAGCCCTTCTTCAGCACGAAATCCGAGGGCGAAGGGACGGGGCTCGGCTTGTCGATCTGCCTCGGCATCGTGAAGGAGCACGGCGGTAGCATGACGGTGGAACCGGGAGGCGCCGGCAGCGGGCGGGGCGCGACGTTCACCGTCGAGCTGCCCACCGGCGTGCGCACGGAGCTGCGACCCCTGGCGGCCGGAGCCGAGACGCAAGCGGTTCCTCCCGAACGGCTCGAACGGCTCCGCGTACTCGTCGTGGATGACGAGCCGCATATCCTCCACTACATGCAGGCGACGCTCGAGAGCTGGGGTCACGAGGTCGTGCTGGCGCGCGACGGCAGTCAGGCGCTGAAGCGCGCGCTCATGCAACCATTCGATCTGATCATCTGCGATTTGCGCATGCCGCGGCTGGGCGGCCGCGAGATGTTTCACACGCTCGCGCGCATGCATCCGACCGTCGCCGACCGCATCATTTTCGCCACCGGCGACACGGTCCGCGGCGACACGCTGCAATTCCTCGAAGAGCTGGGCCGCCCTTTCCTCCAGAAGCCTTTCAAGCTCGATGCCCTGCGCCGCGTACTCGCCGGAGTCGTGAAAGTCCCGGCGTAAGGAGGGCGCGGGACGGATGCGGGTGCTGCAGGTGGACTCGGGCCGGGATTGGCGCGGCGGCCAGCATCAGGTCTGGCTGTTGTGCCGCGAGCTCGATCGCGAAGCGGGGATCGAGCAGGCGCTCGTCACCAAACAGGGCGGCGCGCTCGCCGAACGCGCCGCGGCCGCCGGGACGAAGGTGCACGGGACCGCCTGGGGAATCGGCCTGGATCCCCGCGCCTGGTGGCACCTGCGGCGCACCATCGCGGCATTCCAACCCGACGTGATTCACGTCCACGACAGCCATGCGCTGACGCTCGCCGCCACGGTCGCCCAGCGGGGGGGAAGGGGGGAAGGCCACCGGCTCGTCGCGACACGGCGCGTCGCGTTTCATACCGGGCGCTTTGGCGCATGGCGGCGCCCCGATCGCATCATCGCGATTTCCGACGCAGTCAAGCGCGTGCTGATCGCCGATGGCATCGCGAGCGATGCCGTCGTCGTCGTCCCTGACGGCATCGACGTCGCCGCGGTCCGCCAGGCCGCAACTGCTCTACCCCCCCTCGATACGCGCCGGCGATTGGGCATTCCCGCGGCGGCTCCCCTGGTGGTGAACGCCGCGGCACTCACCGGCGAAAAAGACCACGGCACATTGATTCGCGCGGCGCACTGCGCACGCGCCCGGCGCCCGGACCTCCACTGGGTCATCGCGGGCGAGGGTAGACTGCGCGACTCTCTCACCGCCGAGATCGCGCGCCTGGGACTCCGCGATCGCGTGCATCTGCTGGGGTATGTGGATCGCATCGATGCGCTGATCGCGGAAGCGAGCGTGTTTGTGCTGTCGTCCACGACCGAAGGGCTGGGCAGCGTGGTGCTGAACGCACTGGCGTTGGGGCGTCCCGTTGTCGCCACCGCGGCAGGGGGAATTCCCGAGATTCTGCCTGCCGAGGTTCTGGTTCCGGTGGGAGCCGCGGAGGCAATGGCCCAAAGGATCGTGGAGATGCTCGAGCATCCCATGCCCCTGCCCCTCCCGCCGCGCTTCGCGGCGAGCGCCATGGCGCAGGGAGTCTTGGACGTCTATCGGAGCCTCGTCTAGATTGCAGGGCCATGATTTACGTCTGCATTCCCGCACACGATGAGGCGAGAACCGTCGGCCTCGTGCTTTGGAAGGTCCGCCAGGTGTTCACCGCCTTTGAGCGGGAATACCAGATCATCGCGTGCGACGATGGGTCGACGGATGGGACTGCGGACGTCCTGACCTCCTATGCCCGCGTGTTGCCGCTGACCGTGATCAAGCACCGGTCGCGTCAGGGATACGCACGCAGCCTCGAAGAGCTGCTCCGGGTCGCGTTGCAGCGTACCGACAGACCCAAGCGCGACTGTGCCATCACGCTGCACGCCGACTTCGTGCACGCGCCGGAGACTATGGAAGAAATGGTCAAGCGCGTGGAGTCCGGTGCCGACCTCGTCGTGGCCGAGCAAGGTCGGATCGCGGGGGCACGCCCCTGGCGGGAGCGCTGGGCGCGACAGTGGGCGCCGTGGTTGCTGCGCGTCGGTGGCGGCGTGCGGGACTCGATCTCCGGCTTTACCGCGCTGCGCTTGATCGTGCTGCGGCAAGCGACCAGAGGCGGTGACGCGCCGCTGCTCACGACCGAAGGATGGGCGGCGAACGCGGAGCTGCTCGCCCGGCTCGGCGCCCATGCTCGACGCATCGAGGTCGTCTCCAGCGCCGCCCGCTACGACCTCAAGCAGCGAGCCTCGCGCTCCAGTCCCTGGCAGCAGCTACTTATGGCCTGGCGCTCGCGCGGGCTGATCAGCGCGGCGCGCAAAGGCTCGGCGGCACTCGTCCTCGCGCTACTCGGCGCGGCGGGACCACTGCGGTCGCAAGACACCATCTGCACCGGCACCCCGGCGGTGCCATTTCCCGTGGGCGAGCGTCTCAGTTTTGGCGCGAGGTACGGCCCGTTTAGTGTCGGCAGCGCCGCGATGGAGGTCATGGGCATCGACACGGTGCACAACGTGGAGACGGTGCACATCCGCTTTCGCATCTCCGGCGGGGCCTTGTGGTACCATCTGGATCAGACGATCGAATCGTGGGTGGGGCGGTACGACTTCCGCTCGCGGCGCTTCTCGTCGGTGCAGGACGAACGCGACAAGCATCGCGAGCGGCAGTACGAGATCTTCCCCGATTCCGGCTATTATCGCGAACAGGGACGCGACACGACGTTCGCCACGGTCCGCGAGCCGCTCGATGACGCGGCCTTTCTGTATTGGATCCGTACCGTGCCGCTCGAGGTCGGCAAGAAATACGAATACGCCCGCTATTTTCGCCCCGACCGCAATCCGGTCATCGTCGAGGTCCTGGGGCGCGAACGGGTGAGCGTGGCGGGCAAGAAGTGGCGCGCGCTCGTCGTCCGGCCCAAGATTCCGCAGGGCCGCGGCATCTTTGCCGAGAAGTCGGAGACCCGCATTTGGCTGTCGGATGACGCGCAACGGCTCGTGCTGGCGATTCAGTCGAACTTCTCGTTCGGCCAGGTGACGCTGAAACTCAAGGAGTACGTGGTCCCGGGAGCGACAGGAGCGCAGTAAATGACCGATTACCGCGAAGCCGACTTCTCCCGCCTCAAAACTGTCCCCGTATCCAAACGCCACAACAAAGTCGATGCTTCGCTGCTCGCCCACGCACCGCAGCCCTCCGATCGCTCCTTCAATGCGTTCATCGACTCGCTGCCCGCCATCCTGGCCGCTGAGGAGCTGCGCTACGTCGTCGATCAAGTAGCGGCGGCGGCCGGCCGCCGTGCGGTCCTCGCGATGCTGGGTGGGCACGTCATCAAGGTGGGACTGGGGCCGCTGCTGATCGCCCTGATGCGGCAGCGCGCGATTACGGTCGTCGCGATGAACGGCAGCGCTGCGATCCACGATTTCGAGCTGGCGGCGTACGGCGGCACGAGCGAAGACGTCGCGGCCGGGCTGGGCGACGGCACCTTCGGGATGGTGGAGGAGACCGGACGCGAGATGAATGCCGCCCTGGCGCGCGGCGCTCAGGGCACGCAGGGCGCGGGCGAGGCGCTCGCCGAATACCTGCGCGCCCGCAAGGATCTTCCCGGACGTGACGTGTCGGTATTGGTCGCCTGCGCGGAGCTCGGCGTGCCGGTGACCGTCCATGCGGCAATCGGCGCGGAGATCATTCATCAACATCCCACCGCCGATGGCGCGACGGTCGGCACCACCAGCCATCGCGATTTCAAACGCCTGGCCGGCGCGCTTCCCGACCTCGACGAGGGCGGCGTCGTGTTGAACCTCGGCAGCGCCGTTGTGATGCCCGAGGTCTTTCTCAAAGCTTTGACCGTTGCACGCAATTTGAATGGGGGAAAACCGAAGGACTTCACCGCGTGCGACTGCGACATGCAACGCCATTACCGGCCGCGGGTGAACGTCGTAGAGCGCCCGACGCTCGCGGGGGGCCGCGGCATTCAGCTCACCGGCCACCACGAAATCTTGTTTCCGCTGCTCGCGTGGGCCGTTCTATCGAAGCTCACGCCTTAGGATTCGGTGGGGCGTCCCTTGATCATGTCGCGAATGCGATCCGCGGTGCGCGGGCTGACGAGACGCAACGCGACATAGACGACGAACCCGATGAACGCGAGCCACAGGACCGTCATCGCGAGGCCGACCAGGCTGCCAAGAATGCCGAAAATCAGTTTGAGACCGAGCCATGCAACGACGGCGAGAATCGCAAACCCCAAAATGCTCCGGAACATGATTACCTCCGTGGTGTCCGGTGCGTCCGCAGCGTACGCCTAAATGTCGCACAAAGTTTCGTCTTGTGAAGTCTTAGTCGCGGGCGGCGGCATCATCGGCGCCGCCTGCGCCCGTGCCCTCGCACTGCGTGGCCTGCGTGTCCTGATTTGTGAGCCGGGCCCTGAGCCGGCTGCGGCATCGGCGGCGTCGGCAGGCATCCTGGGCCCGCAGATCGAGCGCACGGATGAAGCTCTGCGTGCTCTGGGATTGCGCGCCCGCGACCTCTACGACACCCTGGCGTCCGCGCTCGCCGAAACCACTGGCATCGACATCGGGCTCTGGCGCGAAGGGATCGCTTCCCTGGCGTTCGAGGAGGCCGATGCGGAACGGCTGCGCGACGCCGTCGCCCACCAGCGCCAGGCGGGACTGCGCTGCGATTGGCTGGAGCCGGCGGACGTCGCGGAACGATTCCCCGCCACTGCACCCTGTCTCGGCGCCATGTTCGCGCCCGAGGACGGAGCGGTGGACGCGCCCGCGCTGGCTCGCGCCTTGCGCGCCGACGCGCAGCGCTGCGGCGCACAGACACTCAAGGCACGGGTGAACCGTCTCACCACGATTCTGGGCCGCGCGACGGGCGTCGAGACGACGGCCGGCAAGATCAAGGCGGAGCACGTGATCATCGCGGCCGGCGCGTGGTCGACGGCGATCGAGCACCTGCCGCGACGGCTACCCGTCGAACCCGTTCGGGGACAAATGGCAGCCGCGCCGTGGCCGGCCGACATGCCGCGTACGGTCCTCTACTATGACCACGGCTACGTGCTCGCGCGCGGTGGTGAGGCAATCTTCGGCAGCACAATGGAACACGTGGGATTCGACGGTGGAGTTACACAGGCCGGAATAGCGGAGATCGTGGCGGCCGCACAACGCCTGCTGCCTCACCTGCCTTCGGTCCCGACGCGTACGTGGGCGGGGCTGCGGCCCCTGACGCCCGACGGACGCCCCATTGTCGGCCCCGATCCCGAGGTGCGGGGGTTGTGGTACGCCACTGGGCATGGGCGCAACGGCGTGCTCCTGGCCGCGCTCACCGGCGAGATCATCGTAAATCTGATCACCACGGGAGCATCCGAGATAGAGATTGCCTCTCTCGCCCCCGAGCGATTTACTTCCTAGGATGTTTGTCAGCTGTGCCTTCTGCAATGCGTCGTTTGACGGTGATGGCGGCCCATCAGGACTCGGCGTCGGTCGCCGCATTGCGTTCGACGAGTGGAAGGGCCGGTTGTGGGTCGTTTGTCCGCGCTGCAGTCGCTGGAACCTCACCCCGTTCGATGACCGGCTGGAGCGCATCGAGGCCGTAGCGGGCGCCGCCAGCCAGGGGCGTGTCGCAGCATCCACCGATCAGGTCGCGCTGATTCGCTGGGAACGCTACGACTTCGTGCGCGTGGGCAAGCCGCCGCGCCTGGAGCTCGCGACGTGGCGCTACGGCGAGCGGCTGCGCAACCGTCAACGTGAGCGCATGAAAGTCGTCGTTCCCCTCACCGTCGCCGCGGTTGGCCTGGGAATCGCCGCCAACGTGGCGGCGGGCGGCGGATTCGGGATGCTCGTGTGGAACATCCACCGGCTGGCGGACTGGATCTACTTGCGGATGGTCGGCGGCCGCAAAGTGTCTTTGGTCGAGCCGCCGATCTGCGCGCACTGCGGCAGCGTGATGCAGCTGCGGGCGCGTCACGTCCAGTTTGCACGGCTCGTCCCCGATCGCCACGCCGACATGGCGGTCGTCGTGAGTTGCCCGCACTGCCACACTGAGGGGGCGCAGCTCATGGCAAGCGAGGCCACACACGTCCTGCGGCAGGGCCTGACCTATCTGAATCTGAAGCGCGGCGGCCGGCGCCGAGCGGAGGACGCGGCGCGCGAAGTCGATCAGATCGGCGGCCCCGATCACCTCGTGCGCGATATCGCACGGCGCGAGCTCACGCTGCGAAACTTGCGGCCGGAGCGCGGGCTTGCCCTCGAGATGGCCGTGGACGAACGAGCCGAGGTCGAAGAGCTCGAGCGACAGTGGAAGGAAGCGGAAGAACTGGCCGAGATCGCCGATGGGACGTTGGGGACAGCAACGGAGGTCGAGAACGAGTTGAGGAGGCTGAAAAACAGGGACGGCAATCAACCGTCTGGTTGAAAAACGGCCTACCCTGCCCCTTAAGCTGTGCTTATCTTCGTCTTTCCATGGCCGCCCCCCTTGTTCAGATCCAGCCATCCCAACCACCCCCCGCAGCGGAGGTCACCCGCAAGCCCGCCTGGCTGAAGGTGAAGGCGCCCGGCGGTCCCAACTATCTCGCGCTCAAGCACATGATGCGCGATCTCAAGCTCCACACGGTGTGCGAGGAAGCGCACTGCCCCAACATCGGGGAGTGCTGGGAGCACCGCGCCGCCACCTTCATGATCCTCGGCGACGTGTGTACGCGGAATTGTGCGTACTGCGCCGTGGCGCACGGCACGCCGCAGCCGCTCGATAGCAACGAGCCGCAGCGCCTAGCGGCCGCGGTGGCGCAAATGGGGCTGAAACATGTTGTGATCACCAGCGTCGATCGCGACGATTTGCCGAACGGGGGCGCGGAGGTTTTCGCGGCATGTATCGCCGAGATCCGCCGCCTGCTGCCAGAGACGTCGGTCGAGGTCCTGATTCCCGACTTCAAGGGCAACCCCGCAGCGCTCCGCCTCATCGTTGACGCCAACCCCGACATCCTCAATCACAACCTCGAAACGATCGCCCGGCTCTATCGCATCGCCCGGCCCGGCGGTCGCTACTCGCGGGCGTTGGAGCTGCTCGAGCGCGCCAAGGAGATGCAGCCCGAGCTGCTCACCAAGTCCGGCCTGATTTGTGGGCTGGGAGAGGACTGGGACGAGCTGCTGACTGCCATGCGCGACTTGCGCGGCGCCCGCGTCGACATCGTCACCATCGGCCAGTACCTGCGGCCATCCGATCAGCATCTGCCCATCGCGCGCTGGTACACGCCCGACGAATTCGCCGAGCTGAAGCGTTACGGAATGTCGCTTGGCTTCCGGCATGTCGAATCCGGGCCGCTGGTCCGCTCCAGTTATCACGCGTGGGAGCAAGTGGAGGCGGCGACCGCATGACTGCCACCGCTCGAGCCGCGAAGGACACGGCGCAATCCGAGCTGCATCTCCGCATGCTGCGGCAGATGCTGCTGATCCGTCGCTTCGAAGAGAAAGCCGCCGAAGCGTACGCCCTCGGCAAGATCGGCGGGTTCTGCCACTTGTACATCGGACAGGAAGCGGTAGGGGTCGGGGCGCTCGCCGCGTTGCGCGATGACGACTACGTCATCTGCTCCTACCGCGAGCACGGGCAGGCGCTGATCAAGGGCATCCCCGCGAACGCGGTGATGGCGGAGCTGTTCGGCAAGGCGACGGGGTGCTCGAAGGGGAAGGGCGGCTCCATGCACCTGTTCGACGCCAAACGCGGATTCATGGGTGGGCACGGAATCGTCGGCGGCCACGTCCCCCTGGGCGCCGGCTTGGCGTTCGCGAGCAAGTACAAGGGCAGCGATCAGGTGTGCGTCTGCTTCTTTGGCGAGGCCGCGGTGAACATCGGCGCGTTCCACGAGACGTTGAACATGGCGTCCGTGTGGAAGCTGCCGATCATCTTCCTGTGCGAGAACAACCGCTACGGCATGGGGACGGCGTTCGAGCGCGTCGCCGCGGTGACCGACATCGTCGAGCATGCGTGCAGCTACGACATGGCCGCGGAGCTGGTCGACGGGATGAACGCGCTGACGGTGTACGACGCGACGCGGCGCGCGGTCGAGCGGGCGCGCAAGCACAGCCATCCTACGTTGCTCGAGGTGCGCACCTATCGGTTCATGGGCCACTCGATGTCCGACCCGTTGCACGGCGTCTATCGCACCAAAGATGAAGTCGAGGAGCAGAAGGCGCGCGATCCGATCACCCAGCTGGCCGCAAAGCTGAAAGACGACGGCGTGCTCGACCAGGCGGCGCTCGATGCGCTCGACGCCGAGGTCCACGCCGAGATCGAAGACGCGGTGAAGTTTGCCGACGACAGCCCGGATCCCGATCCCGACGAGCTGTTCACCGACGTCCTGGTCGACTGATGGCCACACTCACCTACCGAGACGCATTGAATCAGGCGCTGCGCGAAGAGATGCAGCGCGATCCCAACGTCTTCCTGATGGGCGAAGAGGTGGGCGTCTATCAGGGCGCGTACAAGGTGAGCCGCGGCCTGCTGGAGGAGTTCGGGCCGAAGCGCGTCGTGGACACGCCGATCGCGGAGCTGGGGTTCGCCGGGATCGGCGTGGGAGCGGCGATGGGTGGGCTCCGGCCCGTCGTCGAGTTCATGACCTGGAACTTTGCACTGCTCGCGCTCGACCAGATCGTGAATTCCGCCGCGAAGATGCGGTACATGTCGGGCGGCCAGATCTCCATGCCGATCGTCTTCCGCGGTCCCAACGGCGCGGCGCTGCAGCTGTCGTCACAGCACTCGCAGGCGTGGGAGAGCTGGCTCGCCCATATCCCCGGGCTGAAGGTCGTCGCGCCGGCGACGCCCGCCGACGCGAAGGGCCTCCTCAAGTCGGCGATTCGCGACAATAACCCGGTCATCGTGCTCGAAGGCGAAATGCTGTACAACGTGAAGGGCGAAGTGCCCGACGGGGAGCACATCGTCCCCATCGGGCGCGCCGACATCAAGCGCGAGGGCAACGATGTGACGTTGGTGTGCCACTCGAAGACACTCAGCGTCGCGCTCAAGGCGGCGGAGCAGCTCGCGCAGGATAACGTGTCGGCCGAAGTGCTCGACCTGCGGTCGCTGCGCCCCATCGATGAAGCGGCGATTCTCGATTCGGTCAGGAAAACGAACCGCGCCGTCGTGGTGGAAGAAGGATGGCCGCACAGTGGCATCGGGGCACAGATCGTCGACATCGTCCAGCGCGACGGCTTCGATGACCTCGACGCCCCCGTGCAACGCGTTACCCAGGCCGACGTCCCAATGCCCTACAACAAGCTGCTCGAGCGCGCCGCGAAAGCGTCGCCCGAAAAGGTTGTGGCGGCGGCACGCAAGGTCCTGTACCTCGATGCGTAGCCCCTTCGCCTCTTAGCCCCCGTCTATGGCCACCAAAGTCCACATGGAGGCGCTGTCGCCCACGATGGAGGAGGGGCGCCTCGTGAAATGGACGAAGCACGAGGGCGATGCCGTGAAGTCGGGCGAGACGCTGGCCGAGGTCGAGACCGACAAGGCCGTGATGGAATTGGTCGCGCGCGCCGATGGCCAGCTCATCAAGGTCATGGTGCCCGAGGGGATGACGGTGCCGGTGGGGAACGTCGTCGCGTGGATCGGGAAGCCTGGGGAGAAGGTAGACGGAGCAGGGAGCACGGAGCAGGGAGCAGTCGCTGCCAAGCCCGCGCCTGCTGCCAAGGCAGCGCCAGCACCCGCTGCAGCCCCAGCCGACGCCACGCGAGTGAAGGCTTCGCCGCTGGCGAAAAGAATCGCGAAGGACGCGGGCGTCGATCTGAAACTCGTGCAGGGTTCCGGGCCCGGAGGTCGTGTTATCAAGCGTGACGTCGAAGCTGGAGCTACGCAAGCGCGAGCGGCCGCTCCGGGCGTTTCTGCTCCCGGCTCCGTGCTCCCTGCTCGCGGCGGAGCCGCCTACGAGGACGTCCCCCTCACCCAGATCCGCAAGACGATCGCCAAGCGTCTGGTCGCGTCGATCGGGCCGATTCCGCATTTCTTCCTCACCACCGAGATCGACATGGAGCGCGCCGCCGAAGCCCGCGAGGCGCTCAACCGGCAGCTCGGCGAGGAGGGGGGGGGCGGGAAGATCTCGTTCAACGACATCGTCATCAAAGCCGTGGCGCTGGCGCTGGTGCGCCATCGCCCCTGCAACGCCTGGTTCCAGGAAGACCACATCCGCTACTGGAACGACGTGCACGTCGGCATGGCCGTCGCGATCGAGGACGGCCTGATCACGCCGGTCATCCGGAATGCCGACATGAAGACGTTGAGCGAGATCGGCGCCGAAGCACGCGAGCTCGCGGGACGCGCGCGCAACCGTCGGCTCAAGCCCGAGGAATACACCGGCGCCACGTTCAGCGTGTCGAACCTCGGCATGTTCGATATCGATCAATTCACCGCGGTGATCAACCCACCCGAGGCAGGCATCGTCGCCATCGGCACCATCGTGCCCAAGGCCGTGCCGGACGGGGATCGCGTCGTGGCGCGGCGGCGCCTGCGCGTGACGATGAGCTGCGATCACCGCGTGATCGACGGGGCGACCGGCGCGGCGTTCCTGAAAACGCTGAAACAGATGCTGGAGAATCCGCTCGCAATGCTGCTGTAATTGCGGATTGCCGATTGCGGATTGCGGATTGGGCACTTAACCCACCGTGACAATCCGCAATCCACAATCCGAAATCCGCAATCAGGAGTGTGGGGTGGCTACTTTCGACGTGATCATTCTGGGCGGCGGCCCCGCAGGCTATATCTGCGCGATTCGGAGCGCCCAACTCGGCCTCAGCACCGCCGTCGTGGAACGGGAGAAACTGGGCGGGGTGTGCGTCAACATTGGCTGCATCCCGACCAAAGCCCTGCTGCATTCCGCGTACATCGCCAGCCTGCTGAAGGAATCGAAGGAATTCGGCGTGGAGGCGAGCGGCGTCAAAACCGACTACGGCGTCGCGATGAAACGCTCGCGCCGCGTGAGCGATCAGAACTCGAAAGGCGTCGAGTTCCTGATGAAGAAGCACAAGATCACCGTCATCAAAGGCACGGGCGTGCTGCAGCCCGGGAAGAAGGTGAAGGTCGGCAGCGACGTGCTCGATGCAAAAAAGGCCGTCGTCATCGCCACCGGCTCTCGCGTGAAGGGCATTCCGCAGATCGGCCTGGAAATCAACAAGACGACGGTGATCTCGTCGGATGAAGCGCTGCTGCTCGAGCGGGTGCCGGACTCACTCGCCATCATCGGCGCCGGGGCCGTCGGCATGGAGTTCGCCGACATCTTCCAGGCGTTCGGGGTGAAGATCACGCTCATCGAAGCCCTGCCCCGCATTCTTCCCATCGAGGACGCGGAGGCGTCGGACGTGCTCACCAAGAGCTACCGCAAGCGCGGCATCGACGTCATCGCCGGCGCCAAAGTCACGAAAGCGACCGTGGGCAAAGACAAGGTCACGCTCGACGTGGAGGCTGGGAGCGAGAAGAAGCAGGTGGTGGCAGGGGCGGTGCTGATGGCCGCGGGACGCGCCGTGAACACCGAAAACATCGGCCTCAAGGAATGCGGCATTCAGCTGACCGACCGCGGCTTCATCAAGGTCGACAAGAATCTGCAGACGACGGCGCCCGGGTACTACGCGATCGGCGACGTGGCGGGACCGCCGATGCTGGCGCACAAGGGATTTCGCGAAGGCGCGGTGGCCGCCGAGATCATCGCGGGCCAGAAGCCGCATCCCATCAAGTACGATAACGTACCGAGCGTGACCTATTGTCATCCCGAAGTCGCCAGCATCGGCCTGACGGAAGATCAGTGCAAGGAACAGAAGCTCGACTACGTGGCCGGCAAATTCCCGTTTTCCGCGAACGGCCGGGCACGCGGGACGGGGGAAACGGAAGGTTTCGTGAAGATCCTGCGCGACAAGCAATACGGTGAAATCCTGGGCGCGCACATCGTCGGCGCGCATGCGTCCGAGATGATCCACGAGCTGGCCGTCGCGCGCGAGAACGAATACACCGTCGAAGAAATCGATCTCGCGATTCACGCCCATCCCACGATGTCGGAAGCGATCGGCGAGGCGGCGCTCGATTCGCTGGGGCGCGTCCTGCACATTTGAGCGACGAACCGGTCAAGGACCCGCTCGCCCTCGGGCTCGGCTCCCTCGCCGCGGGGGTGGGCTTCGGCGGCGCCTGCCTCACGGCGGCCCAGATCGTCGCCTCGATCCTGCGCGGCGATCTCGAGCCAGGCGCCTATCGCGAGACCGCCGCCGATCCGCTGCTTGCCGGACTCGTCGCGGCGGTCGGCGTCGGCGGCGCGGTGGCGTGGTATCGCTGCGCTGCCCTCGACAACATCTGGCAGCGCGGCGTGATCGCAGTCTTGGGGGCTGTCGGTGCGATTCTGATCGGTTTTCTCGCCGCGCCCCTCGACCGCTTCTTCGGCATTCTCGGCATGATCGTGTGGCTGCTGCTCAACGTGGCGTTCGGCATCCTGGCGACCCGCTGGGCGCTTCGGGGGAAGGGGGAAGCGGGAAGGGGGACGGGTTCCCTATGAACGCGCTCGAGATTATCGAGGCAGGCACGGTTCCGTATGGCGAGGGACTCGAGTGGCAGCGGCAGCTCGCCGAAGACAGGATTGCGGGCCGTCTGCCGCACGATGTGCTCCTACTGCTGGAGCACCCGCCGGTCGTCACACTGGGCAGGAATTTCCACGCCGAGCATCTGCTGCAGCCCGCCGGCGTCGACGTGTTCGAGGTCGAGCGTGGTGGCGACGTCACGTTTCACGGGCCGGGACAGCTCGTTGGGTATCCCATTCTCGACCTCGCCGCCTACAAGAAGGACCTGCACTGGTACCTGCGCACGCTCGAGCAGGCGCTCATGGAGGCCCTGGGAATTCTCGCCATCCCCGGCGAACGCAATCCGGGATTCACGGGCGTTTGGACGCGTGGCCAGAAAATCGCGAGCATCGGCATCCACGTGAAGCAGTGGGTCACGTGGCACGGCTTCGCACTCAATGTTACGACCGACCTCGCGCATTTCGAGCGGATCGTGCCGTGTGGGATTACCGGCGTCGTGATGACGTCGGTGCAGAGGGAGCGGGGAGCCGGGAGCAGGGAGCAGTTGTGGGAGGAGAGTGTGGGTGCGGTGGTGAAAGGGTTCGAGTCGGCGTTCGGTGTGGATTCACACTCTGAAGGGTGTGCTCGGCCGAGCCCAGGCTTTAGCCTGGGAATAACATGACAGAGCAGTCTCGCATCCCTCCCGGCCAGATCGCAACCACCAAATGGCCGGTGCTGCACTACGGCGATGTCCCGACCGTCGATACTGCGAAGTGGACGTTTACGGTAGGCGGGGGGGGGCTCGTCGAGCGTCCCTTCTCGCTCAGCTACGAAGAATTGCTCGCGCTGCCCCGCAAGACCGTCGTATGCGACATCCACTGCGTTACGACCTGGAGCAGACTCGACAACACATTCGAAGGCGTGCCGGTCCAGGCACTACTCGAGCGCGCGGGGCTCAAGCCGGCGGCGCGTTATTGCCTCGTAGTCGCCGAGCAGGGATTCACCACCAATCTGCCCCTCGCCGACTTGAACCGGCCCGACAATCTGATTGCGCTGAAGTGGGCCGGGGAGGACTTAACGCCGGAACACGGCTGGCCCGCGCGGCTGCTGGTGCCGCATCTCTATTTCTGGAAGAGTGCGAAGTGGGTCCGCGGGTTCGAGCTGT
The DNA here is from genome assembly GCA_035637435.1 of Gemmatimonadales bacterium. GTDB lineage: Bacteria > Gemmatimonadota > Gemmatimonadetes > Gemmatimonadales > GWC2-71-9 > 20CM-2-65-7. The sequence goes on along the minus strand of DASPXD010000186.1, from coordinate 6,941 downwards.
TAGACGAGGATCTCCCAGGCTTCTGGGAGCAGAACGGCTATCACATGCACGGCGATCCGTGGACCGAAGAGCGCTACGGCGGTCGCGGTCTGACGCAGCACGAGATCAACAAGTTTCGGAACGCCAGCAAGAAACACGGAGTCGGGAGCTAGGAGTCTGGACTCAGAGCGCGCTCCCTGCGCAGGCGGCTGAAGTCTCGAGCCGGCAGTCAGAGAATCAGCCCCGACTCCTGACTCCTGACTCCAGGCTCCCAAGCAGTTCGTAGAACGTCCGGAACACCTCGATGCCGTCCCACAGCTGCTTGAGCTCCAGCTTTTCGTTGGGGGCATGCAGCCGGTCATCAGGCAGCCCGATGCCGGTGAGAATCACCGGCGCGCCCGCCGACGCGAGCGCCGGCACCACGGGAATCGAGCCACCGGCTCGCGCGGGGACCGTGCCCCGGCCGGTGACCTTCCTGAAGGCCTGATCCAACAGCTTGAAGGAGGGATGCTCGAGCGTGATCTGCGCCGGATCGGCACCGTGGAGAAACCGCACGCTGGCCGTCACGTGCTTGGGCGCCAGGCGTTTGACCGCAGTCGCAAGTTGGCGCTCGACGGTCTTCAGCTTCTGGTTGGGAACCAGCCGCATGCTGACTTTTGCCGTTGCTTCGGCGGGAATGACCGTCTTCGCGCCTTCGCCGGTGAAGCCACCGAGGATGCCGTGAATCTCGAACGTCGGAAGCGCCCACAAGCGCTCGAGCACGGAGTGCTGCTTCAACCCCACGAGCCCCTTGCCTTGTACCCGCTTGTGCAGGAAGTCCTTCTCATTGAACGGCAACTTCTTCCACGCGGCAAGCTCCGCTTTGGAAGGACGCTTCACCGCCGCGTAAAAACCGGGGATGTTGATGCGGCCATCTTCGCCCTTGAGACGCGTCAGCAGCCGGCACAGCTCCTCGTGCGCGTTCGGTGCGGCACCACCGTACTCGCCCGAGTGGAGATCGGTCTTCGAGGTGCGAACGGTGATCTCCGCATAACACAGGCCGCGCAACGTCGTATAGACCGCGGGCCACCCGGCCGCGACGTACGACATGTCCGCAACGAGCACCGCATCGGCCCGGACGCGCTGCGGCTCGCGTTTCAGAAGGTCGAAGAGGACCTTCGAGCCGTACTCTTCTTCGCCCTCGATCAGAAACCGGAAGTTGACCGGCGGCCGCGACGACGCGGCGATGGCTTTGAGCAGGCAGAAGACCTGGCCCTTGTCGTCCGCGGAGCCGCGCGCGTAAATGCGGCCGTCTCGGACGGTGGGCGCGAAGGGTGGTGTCGTCCATTCAGCGAGCGGATCGGGCGGCTGCACGTCGTAATGCCCGTAAATCACCAGCGTCGGCGCGCCGGGAACGTCGGGCCCTTTGCCCCACACGACCGGATGTGTCTCGCTGCCCAGAAACTCGACGTCGCGACCACCGAGACGGCGCAGGTCGGCCGCGACCCACTCGGCGGCCGCGCGGCAATCGGTGTTATGGACGGGCAAGGTTGAAACAGAGGGAATCCGCAGGAATTCGCTCAGCTCGCGTAGCAATCGGTCTTGATCCATGGCGGCAGAAATGTAGGTACGCAGGTCGCCGCTAGCCAGCGAGAACGGCCCGGGTAGATTTGAGCGCCATGCGGACGACGGCATCCTACGATCTGTTCCCCGATGCGCGCAGCGAACGGGCGCTCGCGCGGGCGCGCTGGCTGGTGCGCGAGGGGCGGGTGCGGGATGCCGAGTCGGCGTACGACGAGCTGCTGGCCGCCAAGCCGGAGTTGAAAGCCGGTTGGGCCGAATACTTCGAGCTGCTGCGCGCCGGCGGCAGAGGTGCAGAGGCGCTACAGCTGGCCGACCGCGCCCGTGCGACGTTCGGCGAAACCGGCTTCTCGTTCACGCTTCGCGGCGCAGCCCTCACCGAGCTGGGACGCTATCCCGAGGCACTGGTCGAGCTCGAGCGCGCGGTGGAAGCCGATCCAGACATGGCGCTGGTGTGGCACGAGCTGGGCTACGCCGCCTACAGGCTCGGCGACCGCAATCGGTCGCTGCTGGCGCTCGATCGCGCCTTTGCGCTCGAACCGCACACCGAGACCCTCAAGCTGCGCGGCCATGTGCTGCGCGACGCGGGCCGCTATCAGGCGGCCGAAGTCGCCTTCGAGGGTGCCGCCCAGGCGGCCGAGCACGCGGAGCAGAAGCTCGACGCGGAGCGGGAGATCGCCGCAACGCGACGCTACGGGACCTACGCGCCCCGCCGCCCCGAGGATCTGAGTCGCGCCGAGCGCTGGTTCGCGGACACCGGCGCCGTGGTGCTCGCGCCGACGCCCGGACCGGTCGCGCCGAGTGACGAGACGCTCGTCGCGACGTTCGCGGAGGTCGCGGCCGATTGCGACTGGCACTTCGGCCAGGTCATCCTGCTCGGGCCGGAATTCCCGGCCTGCAACGATCTGGCGGATCGCATGGGGGCGCCGTTGGTCACACCCTCCGGATTCGATCCTGCTGTCTGTCCCCTGATCGTCGGCTTACGGCCGCTCCCGACGGACAGGACCTGGACGGGCATCGTCGGCAGACTCGCCAGCCAGTCGATCGGTCTGGTCTTTGCGATCGAGCACCCCGCCGAGACTCCGTCCGCCGTGACGAGCGACGTTATCGGTGTCCTGACCGACGCCGGCAAGCGTCGCGAGCGTGCGCCGAATCCCGTCCAGGCCTCGAGTGAAGCTCAGCACGCCGGCTCGCGTCTGGCAGGCCGTCGCCTGCGCCCCCTCTGACACTCACTCGGTTTCACACCCTGAAGGGTGTGCTCGGCAGACGTTGTCCTTAAGGACAGCGCTGGCCGAGCACAGGCTTTAGCCTGTCCAAACTATGACTGCAAGCGAGCAATCCCCGCGCGTCAGTCGAACGCCGATGTCGGGCCGCGCGATCGTCCAAAGTCAGTTCGACCGCGCCGCCGACTTGATCAACCTCGAAGCGTACATGCGGAAGATCCTCATGTCGCCGTTTCGCGAGGTGCAGGTCGAAGTGCCGGTGCGAATGGACGACGGGCGGATCGAGGTGTTCACCGGCTATCGCATCCAGCACAACGGCGCGCGCGGGCCCTGCAAGGGAGGGATCCGCTACCATCCTGAAGCCGATCACGACGAAGTCCTGGGTCTCGCCGCGATCATGACGTGGAAGACGGCGCTGATGGACATTCCCTTCGGTGGCGCGAAAGGCGGTGTCACCGTCGACCCGAAGAAGCTCTCCAAGCTCGAGCTGGAACGGCTGACGCGCCGTTTTACGCAGCGCATCGCGATCGTGCTCGGCCCCTACCGCGACATTCCCGCCCCCGACGTCAACACCAACGCGCAAGTGATGGCCTGGATACTCGACGAGTACTCGAGCCGCCAGGGCTACAGCCCCGCCGTCGTCACCGGGAAACCGGTGGCGCTGGGCGGATCGCTGGGCCGCGAAGAGGCGACCGGCCGCGGCGTGATGTACGTCATGCAGGAGTACGCCCGCGACTTCGGCATCACGCTCAAAGGTGGCCGGGTGGTCATCCAGGGCTTCGGAAACGTCGGCAGCCATCTGGCGCGGCTGCTCGATAGTGAGGCGGGCGCCAAAGTGGTTGCGGTGAGTGACGTGGCGGGCGGGATTTACAACGACAAAGGGCTCGACATTCCCGGACTCCTGGCCCACGTCGCCCCCCCCCAGGGCAAGCCGGTGTCCGAGTGGCAAGGCGGCAAGCGCATTACCAATGAAGAGCTGTGGACGGTCCCATGCGAGTGGCTGGTACCGGCGGCGCTGGGTGGGGTGATCACCAAGGAGGCCAATGCCAACACGGTGGACTGCAAGGTCGTCGTAGAAGGCGCGAACGAGCCGACCACGCCGACTGCCGACCGCATCCTCGAAGAGCGTGGCATTGCGGTGATCCCCGACTTCCTCGCCAACGCCGGTGGTGTGACGGTCAGCTATTACGAATGGGCCCAGAACCTCCAGCAGTATCGCTGGACGCACGAGCAGGTGAACCGTGAACTGAAAGCTACGATCACGAAAGCGTACGTGTCGGTGCGGGATTTAGCGAAAGAGAAGAAGGTGACGTTCCGGACTGCGGCGTACGGGATTGCCCTACAGAGGGTAGCAGATGCGGAGAGGCTGAGAGGGAACTAGGCGGTCAAGAAGCAACTGCGGCGGTCAAAAAGAAAAGGCGACGGACAAGAGACAACGACGGCGGTCGGACGGTCAAGAAACAACTGCGGCGGTCGAATGCAACGACCCGCGCAAATCTGATTCGCTTTTTCGTAAGTCGTCTCCCATCCATTACTCCATGATGCCGTACGAACGGCTCCGTGCGTGGAGAGCATGCGATGATCTTACCGTTGCCGTCTATAAAGCCACGGAGCGCTTCCCACGTCATGAACTGTATGGATTGACTTCTCAAGCGCGAAGAGCTGCGTTCAGCTCAGCAGCGAACATCGCTGAAGGATCAGCGAAGCGTGGCCCCCGCGAGTTCCGACGCTATCTCGACATTAGCATAGGATCGTTGTCCGAGGTGGGTTACGTACTCCACATCGCGAAGAGACTCGAATACGTGACCGTCGAGGAGTGGCGCACGCTTGATTGTGTCCGATCGGAGGCGAGCAAGCTGACCTGGCATTTATACAAGTCTCTTCGTTGACCGCCTCGACCGCCGCTGTTGTAGTTTGACCGCCTCGACCGCCGCTGTTGCAGTTCGACCGCCCGACCGCCGCCGTTGTTGTTTGACCGCCCTAGTTCATCCCCGGGCGTGAGTATAACGCCTTGTATGGATCCCTATCCGACTGCGTGAAAACACGAATCTGAATCGCTCGCACCGTCTCGGCGATGTCCGCGTTGTTCTGCAAATAGATCTCATCGAACAGATTCAGATCCATGCGATACAGCCGCTCGGCTATCACCACCGCATTGTTCAGCGGCGCCTGGGCGAACCAGCGCCAATCATAGGTCTCGAGGGATTGTCCCACGGGGCCGCGGAACTGGTCGCGTGCCCACCCGAACAGCGCGCTCCGCACCTGTTCCAGACGCGTCCCACCCAGCGGCTCCGCATAAGCCGAGTCGAGCCGCCGGGCGAGCTCGGCGTAGAACACGTCCAGCGTGCGCTCATCGCGCCAGCGCGCCCCCGCCCGCCGTGCATCCACCGTATCGCGCCGCGCGCGAAAGAAAGCCTCGGCTCCGCGATAGCCCACGAAGCTGGCGAAGCTTTCGTTGAACGGCGTCTGGCTCTTGACGTACAGCGTGTTGTGCGCGAGCTCGTGAATCACGGTGGCCACAAGCTCCATCGTATCGCGGCTTGTAGCGGTCGAGAACAGCGGGTCACTCAAGTAGCCCAGCGTCGAGAACGCGCCTGAGGGACGCAGAAAAACGTCGAGGCCTTGCGACTCGAGCTGCTGCGCCTCCGCGCGGGCGCGGGACGCCTTGAAGAATCCCTTGTACGGGACAGTGCCCACGATGGGATAGCGCCACGTGACCTCGCGGAGCTTGTCGCGGCGGCTGGCGGACAGCACGAGCAGCAGCGTGTCTCGACCCACGTCCACGTACGTGGTGTAGGTCTTGGCGACCGCCAGGCCGAGCGAATCGGCGGCATAGGCGCGCGCGGCCAGGACGAGCGCCAGGCGCTGGCGCAGCGGCGCGGCGGTGGTCGAGTCGGCGATCAGCTTGTCGATCGCCCGGCGGCGGAGCAGCAGGCGCGCCTCTTCGATACCCGCGCGGGCGATGTAGCGGGCGTCGGCGCTGACGATCACCATGAGGGCCACACCGGCGGCCGCCGCGCCCACGGCGATTGCGAGGATGCGCTTGAGCAGGCGCCCCCAGCGCGGGCGCGCCCGCTCGGTCAGGGCGTCCATCGCAACCCGACGCGATGCGTGCCGCCTCCGAGTGCGTCATACGCCTGAAACGCATAGTCCATCGCCAGCCGTCCCAGCACGACGCCGCCCCCAAACGTCACGCGCGACGCCGCGGTGACCGCCGGCCGGGTCGCGTACCCGACCCGTCCCACCAGTCCCACGCCGCCGGTCACCACACCACCCTCGACGCCCTGCACCAGCACCGCGTGCCGGTCGCGCGTCCATTGTCCTTCGAGTGTGGTCAGAAGCCGGAACGTGCCCTGGGGGTCGGTATAGTTCAGCGTCAGGCCGGCGCGCGTGCGCCGCGCCAACAACGCGCCGTTACCGAGATCGCCGCCGAGATTCTGCACGCTGACGCCGACCGCCATGATGTCGAAGACCGCAATCGCCATCCCGACGTCACCGGCCCAGGCGTCGCTCACTTCCGCGCCAATCTGCTGGCGATCGTACTTCCCGGTGACCCCGACGGCCGCGAAGCCGCGCCGGTAGACGAAGGACGTCGTGGCCAACGCTTCGTAGGGGTGGAACGACGCGCCGGTGCTCATCCCCCGGCGCCCCCCAGTCGCGGGATCGGGGACGATCTCGGGCTCCGAGCCATAGTCGAGCGTCTGCGCCCCGACGCCCCAGGTCCACCGGCTGACGCGCAGCGCCAGCGCCGCGGTCGACAGCGCGCTGCCGGCCAGGTAGGGCTCGTACGAGCCTTCGAGACTGAGGTGGTGAATCGTGGCGATGCCGGCGGGGTTCGCGAACATCGCGCCCGCATCGCCGACGAGCGCGGCGCCCGCACCGCCCAGCGCCGCGGAGCGTGTGGAGCCCGGGAGGAGGGTGAGGACCGAACCTTCGGTTTGGGCGGTTAGGCGGTTTGGCGGTTCGAAAACGAGAACCGCCACGGCGATGCGAACCGCCCAGCCGCCCAACCGCCCAACCGCCATCGTCATTGGATTCGAATGACATTCAACCGCGGGACCTTCGCGGCGTCGATCACCGCGCCGGTGGGGGCGGTGAAGCTGAGCGTGAAGCCCGGGTCGCCCGGCGACTGCGTCGCCCGGTGATAAATGCCCGATCCGGCCAGGAGCGTGCCGTTGC
>DASPXD010000185.1:0-4662 GCA_035637435.1 Gemmatimonadales bacterium | reverse complement strand
AGTATGGATCAGCAGTGCAAGCATGTTTCGCATGTGCATGACGTCGCGCCCAAGACCCCAGACGGCTGCGAGGAGTGCCTCCAGAGCGGCGCTGAGTGGGTGCATCTGCGGCTCTGTCTCGAATGCGGTCACGTCGGCTGTTGCGACGACTCCCCCAACCGTCACGCCACCAAGCACTTTCACAAGACCAAGCATCCCATCATGAAGAGCTTCGAACCGGGCGAGGACTGGGGCTGGTGTTATGTCGATCAGCTCGGGTTCGAGCCGGCGCCGCAACCCGCGCGTTAGCTACCGGCCGGCAGGTTGGATGAGCGCCATGATGTTCCCCTCCGTGTCCTTGAACCAGGCAGCCTTGTTGCCGCCGGTGGAGACGATGCCGTCCTTCGTTTTAAGCCCAGGCATGTCGTATTCCTCGAACCGCACGCCGCGAGCCTTCGGCTCGGCGACTTCTCGCTCCAGATCGGCAACCTCCCAGAACGCCTGGCTCGCTTTTGACGTCCCCGCGTTGGGCGTCGGATACAGAAAGCACGCGGTGCGTTCGGCACACTCGTACGTCACGCCGCCCGCAACTTCGCGCGCGGGAGTGAAGCCGAGCGTCCGTTCGTAAAACTCGCGGGCGCGTGTCACGTTCTTCGCCGGGATGTATGCATAGACTGGGAATTTCTGCAGCATGGCTCCTCCGCTGGACATTTTAGGGCACGTGCTCCGGAAGCCACTGACGGGCGATCTCGGCGATATCGTGATGCTCGACATCCGCCAGCGCGTTCAAGCGCCGCATCTCGACTTCGGAAATTCTTCCGCCTAATTCGGCGAGTGCGGCCGCCACCTGTGGATACTGCTCGAGCAACGCGGCGCGCACCACTGGAGCCGCCTGATACGGCGGGAAGTACTGGCGATCGTCCATGAGCTGCACGAGGTCGAGAGCCGCAATCTGCCCGTCGGTCGAATTGCCGGCGATGACGTCGACATTGCCGTCCGCCAATGCGCGGTAGGTCAGCCCCAGATCCATTGCGGTCGGCGGCGCTGAAAACCGCAGGCCGTAGGTCCGCGCGAGCCCGGGAAACCCGTCGGCGCGCTCCAGGAACTCGTAGCCAAAACCCGCTTTCCAGCGCGGCGCGACACTCGCGAGATCGGAGATCGTTGCGAGGCGATATCGCGCGGCGTCCGCATGACGGACGAGGATGGCAAAGGTGTTGTCGAAGCCGAACGGCGCCGTCCAGCGCAACTGAAATTGGCGCTCGTACGCCGTCTTCACGAAGCGCAACACGCTGTCAGGATTCGCGATCGGCGATTGCTTCAGGATTGCGGTGAACGCCGTGCCGGTGTACTCGACGTATAGGTCGATAGCGCCAGTCGTGATCGCCTGATGACACACGAACGTGCCGCCAAGGTGGAGCCTGCGCTCCACGGAAATGCCCGTCCGCCGCTCGATCTGCTGTGCCACGATTTCGGCGAGCAGATCTGATTCGGTGAAGTTCTTGGACCCGACCACGATGCGCGGCGCACGACTGCAGGTGAGCGTCGCGATCGCGAGCAGCAGCGGCGCGAGCGGCTTCAGCGTGGCCGCCACACGAGCCTCCGTTCCGCGAGTCCGAGTAGTCCATCGGCGAGCAGCGCGAGCAGCGCGGCGGGGACCGCGCCCGCGAGGATCAGCGTGTCGTCGACCGTCGCGACGCCGCGGAAGATGTAGACGCCGAGTCCACCGGCCCCGATTGCCGCGGCGATCGTCGCGACACCGACGCTCACGACGACGGCCACACGCACGCCGGCGAGAATGACGCCGGCCGCGAGCGGCAGCTCGACGAGTCGGAGCAACTCGCCGTCAGTCATTCCCATGCCCCGCCCGGCCTCGCGGACCGCGGGATCGACCCCGGTGATGCCAGCGGAGGTGTTGCGCACGATGGGAAGCAACGCATACAGCACGAGCGCAGTGATCGCGGTCCATGCACCGATGCCGAATACCGGGATCAGCAGGCCGAACAACGCGAGACTCGGAACTGTCTGCACGACGTTCGTCATGCCGAGGATCGGCTTCTGCCAGGCCGGCCGCCGCGCGACGAGCACACCCAGTGGCAGTCCGATGAGCACTGCGACAACGGTCGAAATCGCCACGAGTCCCACATGTTGGCGTAGGAGGAACAGCAGTTCTCCGAGATGTCGACCGTAAAAGTCGAGGAGCTTCACGCGGCGCTGTCCATGAATTCGCGAACCTGGGGCATCGTGCTCGCGCGAAACTCGTTGGGCGTACCGAGGAATATGAGCCGACCGCTCTCGAGGAGCGCGATGCGCGTACCAAGGAGCAGGGCTTCGCGTACATCGTGGGTGACGAAGAGGAGCGCCTTGCCGAGCCGGCCGACCAGCGCGCGAAATTCCCGCTGCATCTCGCCGCGTGTGACAGGGTCCAGCGCGCCGAACGGCTCATCGAGCAGAAGGACCGACGGATCGATAGCGAGCGCGCGCGCCACGCCGACGCGTTGGCGTTGGCCACCGGAGAGCTGATGTGGATACCGTGAAGCGAACATGGCCGGATCCAGTCCCACAAGTGTAAGCAGCTCACGCACGCGCTCCTCGGCACGTGTGGACGGCCAGCGCTCGAGGCGCGGTAGCAGGCCGACATTTTCTGCCACTGTGAAATGCGGGAACAGTCCGATTTCCTGAATGACATATCCAATGCGACGGCGCAGCCGTGTGACCCCCTGGGTGGCGGCGTCGTCGCCACTAATGCGCACGGCACCAGCAGTGGGGGTAAGGAGGCGATTGATCAACCGGAGTGTCGTGCTCTTTCCCGACCCGCTGCGTCCGAGCAGGACGAGCGTCTCGCCGGCGCCCACGGCGAATGATACGTCGTCGACCAGCGCTCGGCCCTGCAGCTCGTAGTGCAGGCCGCGCACGTCGAGGACCGCACTCACGACCTAGCCGGGATGGCGCGGGTGACGCCGCAGGGCCAAAGGAGCTTCGTCGATGCGCACCATGTAGGCCTGCGCTGATTCGGCCTCGTCAACCATTCGGGAACGTAAGCGTGCTCGGCCAGCATCGGCAAGCAATCTGCTGAGCCCGGCTCTGGCGTTTTTCCCCAGTGGAACGGATACTCAACCGTTGGAACCGCTGTGCGCAGCGGACTTCGCGAAGAGGTCATGTGACGGCATGAAGCGGCGCACGATCAAGATCCTGCTCATCGATGACGACAAGACGGTCGTCAGTATGGTGTCGGCCGTGTTGCGCGCCGCGGGCTACCAGGTCATCAGCGCGCTCGACCCCGTGCAGGGATTCATGGCGGTGAGGCGGGAGAAACCCCAGCTCGTCCTGCTCGATCTCATGATGCCGGCCGGGGGCGGTATGCAGCTCCTCAAGAAGCTGACGGCGACGGGTAAGGTACCGGTCGTCGTTATCACGTCGTTGACGGACGGAAAGGTCGAGGCGGAGGCGAACGCCGCCGGCGCAGCGGGATTCCTGAAAAAGCCGGTGGACCCGGAGACGCTCAAGGGCGTGATCGAGGAGGTCGTCTCCAGCGATTGACCAGGCGCGCCGAGGCCGGCGCTTTTCTCGGAGGAATCATGCGGGCTCGCATTCTTATCCCCACGCTTGCCGCTTTCTGCGGCGGCCTGCTCGGCTGCGACCGAGCGCTAACGAATCTCCCAGGCCCTGATCGTCCTTCCTTTATTACGTACGGTTCGCTCGACGGCAATACCCATCCCGCCGTCGTGCTCATCGTCATGGACATCGCCGGCGAGCCGGCATTCCGCTGCTCCGGCACCGTGATCGCCCCCAAAGTCGTCCTCACCGCCGGGCATTGCGCGGGCGAGCCGGGCGAGTTCAGCGGCATGCGCGTCTTCACCGAATCGGATGTCGAGAACGGCAACAACAACTATCCCTTTGCGGGTCCGAACACCATCGAGGCGAAGGAATGGCATTCCCATCCGCTGTTCACCGAAGCCCAATTCTTTCGACATGACGTAGGGGTCTTGGTGCTCAGTCGGGAAGTCAAACTCTCGGCGAGCGACTACGGGAAACTCCCGCGCGTCAACCAGCTCGACGCACTGCAACCTAGCAGCTCGACGCTGTTTACCGCGGTGGGTTACGGGCTCCAGAAGATCAATCCGGTCTTCATCGAGGCCGAGAAGGTCCGGATGTTCGCTGAACCCTGGCTCGTACAGATCAACACGCCCGGCTTTACAGGAGACTTCTCGCTGCTCCTGTCCAACAACGCCTCGAGCGGCGGCACGTGCTTTGGCGACTCGGGCGGTCCAAATTACGTCGGCAGCAGCAACGTCGTCGCCGGCGTGACCTCGTTCGGGCTCAACGGGACGTGCGGTGGCACCGGGGGCGTGTTCCGTCTCGACCGCAAGAACGTTTTGGATTTCGTGAGCCAGTATCTGAACTAGAGACCGTCTATTGAGTGGGTGCTGCACCAACGCAGGTAAAGACTCGGTTGGGGCGCGGAGAGTAATGGGGCTCGTGTGACGGAGATCACGACGACTGCCTCGCGCGTACAAGCAGGTCGCAGTACTCGAAGCGCCCTTCACGCAGCACGCGTTCGCCGCGCTCGAGCGCGAGCGGCTGGCGGAAGATGGGGCCGTCATACACGCACGTGTGGAACTCGCCGCGCTCGCCGCAGGGATCTACGGCGTGCGGCAGTGTGTCGAGAAACTCGGAGTCGTAGTC
>DASPXD010000184.1:0-46327 GCA_035637435.1 Gemmatimonadales bacterium | reverse complement strand
TCCCCGGCCTTCGTGTCAACGAGTACGATGCCGCGGTGGGCTTCCACAGCACGCTGTACGATGGCGAGTCCGAGTCCCGTGCCTCCCACGCGTCCGGTGGCGAACGGCTCGAACAAGCGTTCCTGCAGGTCGTCCGGAATGCCCGGGCCGTTGTCGCTGACGCGCAACGCGACCGGGTTCTCGATTCCCGCCGCCCCCGGCAGCTCGTTCGGCGACGCGCGGCCGGTGCTGACCACGACGGCGGCCTTCGCGCCCGCCGCCTGGACGGCGTTGAGCACGAGGTTCGAGACGACGCGGTGCAGCAGGTCCTCGTCGCCTTCCATCGGCGTGGGGTCGCCTTCGAGAGTGATCTTGACCCGGGCGCCGCAGTCGGGATGCTGGCGCACCAGCCGGATCGCCGCTTCCGCCACCTGGTGCAGATCCATGGGCCGGTATTCGGTCACGCGCACGCGCGAGAAGTCGAGGAACTCGGACAACAGCCGGGACAGGCGGTCGCTTTCGCGCACGATCAGGTTGGCCAGGAACTTCTCATCCGGGTTGGCACGGGATGAGCGGCCGAGCTGCTCCACCGAGCTGCGGATCGACGCCAGCGGATTCTTGATCTCGTGCGCCAGGCTCGACGACAGCTCCGCCACCGCCTCGAGCCGCTCGGCGCGGAGATGCAGCTCTTCCAGACGCTTGGAATCGGAGATGTCGGTGAAGATCGCCGAAACGCGGGGCCGGGCGCCGACAGGACCATCGAGCGTGGTCGTCGTCACACCGATAGGGAAGCTGTGGTCGGGACGGTGTACGGTCGCCTCGACGCGCATCAACCGCACGCCGCGCCGTGCAGTGGACGTCACCGCCGCCCAGAACTCGGGCGCCAGCCGCGCGAACTCCGGCATCACGGATTTGCCCAGCCACTCGCGAGCCCGAAACCCGAGGATCTCCTCCGAAGCGGGATTGGCGTAGAGCAGCCGGCCGTCGGCATCGACGGTAAGCACGCCTGTGCGGAGGTTGCGGAGCACGTCGTCCGCCTCGAGCTGGACCTGGCGCACCTCCGCCGCGAGCGCCTCGCGCTCGGCGCCCATCACATTGACGCGACTGGCCACATAGGCCGTCACGAGGGCGACGAGCACGAACACCCCCAGCTGGATCCAGATCCCGGCGGTAACGCCGGCGGAGTGGCCCCAGAAGACGTCGGCGAAGTACACGAGCCCGGCGAACAGCGTCACGAGCCCGGCGTTGGCCGGCGGCATGAGGAGGGCCGTCACCGCAATGAGGATGACGTAGAGGCTGGCGAGATCGCTCTCCGCCCCTCCCGTGATGTGGACGACGGCGGTGATCAGGAGGACGTCGAACAGGGCCTGGAGATAGAGGAACGTCGGCCCCGGCAGCCTGCGCCGGAAATGGGTGTGCCAGTACGACGCCAGGGTGACGGCCGTGGCCGTCACGAGCATCAGGGACGTCGCGAGGATGTCGAGCGGCGCGGCTACCCGGATCTTCAGGGCGGCCGTGATATAGATGGCAGTCGCCAGGCACATCCGCCCGACATAGACCAGGCGAAGGAGCTGGAGCTGGGTCGGTATGGCAGACGATTTGGCGTTTAGCCAGCGCATGGCCGGTCAGTATTGGTGGCGCTCTGGCAAAATGCAAGAGCAAATGACCCAATAGTGCCGATCAGGCGCTGGTTACGCGGTCCACCTCCGCCAGGGTCGTCACCCCCGCGTTCAGCAAGCGCAGGCCATCGTCGCGCAGTGTCGGCATGCCGTGCGCAATCGCCAGAGCACGCAGCTCACCCGCACCGCGGCTCTGCGGGAGCGCTCGACGCAGCTCGTCGGTCATCACGAGCAGCTCGTAAATGCCGGTGCGCCCGTGAAAGCCGGTGCCGCGGCATTCCTCGCAGCCCTCCGCCCTTCCCCCACATGCCGGACAGATTTTGCGCACCAACCTTTGCGCCAGCACGGCCTCGACGGTGCTGGCGACGAGATAGGGCGCGAGCCCAAGGTCGAGCAGTCGCACGAGGGCGCTGGGAGCGTCGTTGGTGTGCAGCGTCGAGAGCACGAGGTGGCCGGTCAGCGCGGCATGCGTCGCGATTTCGGCCGTGTCCTCGTCGCGAATCTCGCCGACGAGCAGCACATCGGGATCCTGGCGGAGCAGGGATCGGAGCGCCGTGGCGAACGTCAGCCCCACCTTTTCATGGACGGGCACCTGCGGCACGCCCGCCAGCTCGTACTCGACCGGGTCCTCGACGGTGAGGATCTTCTCTCGTCCCGTCCTGATCTGGTCGATGGCGGCATAGAGCGTCGTCGTTTTGCCCGATCCGGTGGGGCCCGTCGACAGGACAATGCCGTGTGGCCGCCGGATCGCCTCGGCGAAGCCCCGCGCCGTCGTGTCGCTCATGCCAAGATCTTCGAGCCCAATGCGGGCGCGCTCCTTGTCGAGCAGACGCAGCACGACACTCTCGCCGTGCAGCACGGGGACCGTCGAAACGCGGACATCGACCTGGCGGTCCTGCAGGCGCAGGCGAATGCGGCCGTCCTGCGGCACGCGCCGCTCGGCGATGTCCAGATCGGCCATGATCTTGAGGCGGCTTACGATCGCGGCCTTGAGGTGCGCGGGAGGCGCCGGGCCATCCTGGAGCACGCCGTCGATGCGGTACCGCACGCGCAGCGTATCGGCGTAGCCTTCGACATGAACGTCGGAGGCACGGGCGTCGAGCGCTTCGAGCAGGATGAGATTGACGAGCTTGACGACCGGGCCTTCGTTCGCGAGATGGACGAGGTCGTCGAGCGCCGTTTCCGACTCGGCAGCCGCCACGTCGTCGTCCATTCCCATCCCGGCAATGACGCCCTCCGCCGTGACGCCGCCGGCGCCGTAGGCCCGATGAATCGCGGCGCGGACGTCCGCTTCGGGCGCCTGAACGATTTCCGGCTCCGCATCGAACAGGAACCGCATGTCGTCCAGCACCTGCGGATCGACCTCCGGCAGCCAGGTCGCTATCTCGACGGAGCCGTTCTCCACCCGGAGCGGAAGCACGCCGTTGAATTCGAGATAGACCGCCGTCAGCCGGTCGGAAAGCGGCGTGACCTGAGTCAAATCCAGAGTGGCGTCGGACCTCATGGGACGCTGTCCCTGCGCGCTTTGGTGTCGATGAGCGGGCGATCCGGCAGCCAAGGGCGATCCTGCCCGAGCCCCTGGCGCACACGGTCCGTGTCGTCGTCGCTCACCACGATGTGCGGAGTGAGGAAGAGGAACAGCTCACTGCGCGTATCGTTGCTGGTCCTGCTCCCGAATAGCGCACCGAGCAGCGGAATGTCCTTGAGGATCGGGATGCCCGAGCGAGTCGAGGTCTGATCGCGGTCGACCAAGCCGCCGATCACGGCGGTCTGACCATCGCGTACGAAGAGGTGAGTGGACGCCTCGCGCGTGCTGATGATGGGCGCGCCGAACTGCGTTTCCGACGTTGCGCTACTCACCTGCTGCGCGAGCTGCAGGTTGACGTACCCATCCTCATTGATCGTGGGTGTGAGGGTCAGCTCCGTCCCGACGTCACGGTACTGCACGACCTGATCCCTGACCGCGGCATCGGTCGGGAGTGAGCGAAACACCTGCACAAAAGGCCGCTCGGAGCCGATCAGAATTCTCGCTTCCTGATTGTTCTGGGCGAGCAGCACCGGCCGCGAGATGATGCGCACTTCACCGCTCGACGACAACGCCGACAGCGCGACGTCCACGTTGACCCGGCCCACGCGCATGATGCGCATGGCAAAGTCACCGGCCGAGCTGCCACTGAGTGAAGCGCTGGCCGTGTTGCCGGTCGAGTCGCCGCCGATACGGCCCGACACGCTCAGCGAGAAATCCTTGGTGTGACGCACTTCGGCGATGAGCACCTCGATCAGCACCTGCAGCGGTCGCAGATCGAGCGCCTCGATCGATTGTTGCAGGACGTCCCAATCAGCCGGCTGGGCGCGAATGAGCAACGAGTTTGTGGCTTCGTCGGGGACGATCTGCACGTCTCCCTCCAGCCGTCCCGGAAGACTCGGTGTCCGTGTCGGGCCAAGCTGCACCGTGACGGCGGGCTGGGCAGCCTGTCGCGGGTCTGTCGGCTCGATCTGCTGCTGCCGCAGCCCTTGCGACAGCGTGGGGCTTCGCTCGAGCGCCGCTGTTTCGTACGGGCGAGCCTGTCCCGCTCCGCCAAAAATCGACTGCAATGTCCCGGCGAGCTTTACCGCACGCGCGTGTTTCAGGCGATAGACGAACAGCCGCACCTCGGCGGATGGGGTGGTGTCTTTTCCCGTAGCGCCGCGACGGTCGCCCGTTGCCATCGCACCAGGACCCATGTCCTCAATCCGGATGAACGCCCCGTCCTCGGTCACCTTCAGGCCATTCGACGCAGCCAGACTGCGGAGCAGGGGCAGCACTTGATCAGCAGGAATCGGCTGATTGGTCCGCAGCGTGACGTGCCGTTGGGGCAGCTCAGAGTAGATGAGGTTGAAGTGTCCGGCCTCGGCGAGTGCCGAGAGTACCACGCGCAGGTCGGCGTCCTGGAAGTCGAACTGAATCGGGCCCCCCCCCCCTCCCCCCGGGGCTTGCTGCGCGTGCGCATACGCAGGCAAGGCGATGCTCAGTGCCAGGGCGGCGAGGAGCGGTTTCCAAGGGTTCGACATCACGTGCCCTCCCCTGCTTTGGCGATGCGGACGATGGCGGTCGTCCCGGTGGACGATGTGAACTGCGCCGCGCCCGGCGTGACGGCCCGCAGCGTCCAATCACCGACCCGCTCGCCGATGCGCACGACGCGCGGCGGCGCGCCACCCCAGGCGCACATCGCGAAGCCGCCGCCGTTCGCGCTGACCGCGGTGCCGATCACCTGCACGCTGAGCCCGCGGTCGGCCACCGCCTCGACGACCTGGCCGCCGGTGGGCTGCAGGCGGCGCGCGGGCCGTCTGCGGAGCGGATGAAACGGGTCGTTGTTCACCGCTTCCATCACGCGGGCGAGCGAGTAGCCCTCGCCCTCCCCTGGCGATGGCGTCGCGCCGGGAGCGGTGACGGGGGCCGGCAGGGACTCGACCTCGTCGATCCGCACGGCGCGCCACGCCGCTACGAGCAGCAGCGCTATCGCGCCGGCGAGCAGCCAGCCAGCCACACGTACGCTCACGGCGTGTCCTCCAGCACGTACCCCTTGATGACCGCGGCGAGCAGAAGAGCCTCCGTGTCGTTGGAATCGGGGACGGCGCCGGCATCGGCCTGCGCGACGGTGAGCCCATCGATCCGGATCAGCTGCGGTCCTGCTTCGAGGGCTCCCAACCAGCGCAGCAGCGCCTCGAGGTCGGCGCGGCCGCGGATCTCGATGCGCACGACGACCAATCCGCTACCGGCGGGCTCGGGAGTCCGGCTCTCGATGGCCTCGAGCAAGACGCCCTCACGGCGCGCTTCGTCGCCGACTATTCCCACGAGGGCCGCGGTCGCGGAAAGCGGATCGCCGCCGGGCAGCAGTCTGGTACGCTTCTCATCGAGGGCGGTCGCAGCGTGTTCCAGCGCCTGGGGCAGCGCGCGCGCTCCCTGGACCAGCGACAGCTCCCGCGCCAGCAGCCCGCGTTGCTCGGCGATGCGCTCGCGCAGCGTGGTGCGTGCCCGCCGGTAGGGTTGCACGCCCAACGTGAATGCGAGCGCGCTGAAGAGCACCGCGCCGCCCAGGACGAGCGCCCGCCTATCGCGTGGCGTCACGGAGTGCCCCAGCGCGCCGAGAGGCCGAAATGCTCGCGCACAACGCCGGTGGGAGTGACGTCCTGACGGATCGCGCCATCGGCACGGACGGACGTGAGACCCGGCATCCGTTCCAAGCCTTGAAAGACGGTCGCCGCCTCATGCGCGACGCCGACCATCGCGACGCTGTCACCCACCGCGCGAAATGCGTCGAGGTGCGCGTCGCGGGGCAGGTAGTCCGCGAGATCCGTGAAGAAGCCCGACCACCTGGGGACGTTCGCGTCGAGCGTCTGCAACGTCGCCACGACACCCGTGAGAGCGGTGAGCGAGTCGCGGGTTCGCATGGCGCCCGCGAGCCGCTCAGCGATGGCGGCTCGCTGTGCCCGCAACGCGGCGAGCTCGCGATGCATGCCCCAATAGTCCACGCCCGAGGCGAGCAGTAGGCACAGCACTGCGGCGGCGCTCAACAGCGTGGCGAACCGTCGCGTCGACCGGCGGCGCTGGGAGCGGCGAGGCTCGGACATCAGGTCCAGGGAACGGTCGTGCATGGCAGCTGCTTGCTCGGCGGCGACGGCGAATGCCTCGATCTCGGTTGCGCCGTTCGTCGCTGCAGTCGTGCGCACCCGACTGCGTTCGACGATGCGGCGGCGCTGCACGCGGAGCACCTCGATTCCCTGGGGGAGACGAGCGATCAACGGGCCGTCACGGACCGCGCTTGCCCAGGCAACGTGCGCCGGGATGATCGCGTCCAATACCCAACCGACGCCGGCGACCGCGGTCTCGAGCGCGTCTATCAGTTGCGCCGGGGCCAGGGCGGCGAAGGGCGCGTCGCTGGCGACGATCTGGGGATCGTGGGCCCCCATGAAGTAGCGAGCCACGTCGCGCGCGATCACGCGCCGATGCTCATCGGGCTGGAGGGGCGGCAGCGAGATACGGCGGAGATCGACCAGCGGTGGCAGCAAGGCGACGGTCACGCGCGCCAGCGGCAGCTCAGCCGCCTGCTTGAGGTCCTCGAGCACCTTGGTCAGATCCGCGATCTCGGCGGTCTCGAGGCGCCGGCCACCCGGAAGTGCGACCATGAGTCGGTCCGCGCCCAGCGCGATGCCGATGCGTTTCATTCGACACGGCTCCAGACGTAGAACACGGCGCTCCGCGCCCGCACCAGCAGGCCGGTGAGCCGCACGTGAACAGGACTGCCCGGCAACCAGGCTTCACTGTTGACCTCGACCTCGCGCGTCTCTGTCGTCGTGCGCGCCAGCAGCGTGGGCAACGCAGCGGCGAGCTCACGTCGTGCCGCGGGTGAGAGGTCGCGCTGCACGTCGGCGATCAAGCCGACGGTGCGATTCTGCCGCCGGTAGCGGAGCAGCACCGCCACGGCCTCTTCCGTCATGCCGGGCAGCGCCAGGAGCACGGGGCGATCGGCGAGGTTGACGTTGATCTGGCCACTGCCGAGGAGCGTGAGATGGGGGCGCACGCGCTCGAACAGCGACGCCGACATGCCCCGCACGCCCAGCAGCTCCGCCAGCGACTGAAACGGGCCGTTCCGAGGCAGCATCCGCGCGCCGGCGGCGAGGTATGCGTCGCGCTCGGCACCGCGTGCCCGGTGGAGATCATCGGGATCGCGCCAATCGGCAATCGCCTGAGCCAGCCGGTCCGCCTCCCCGGCATCGACGCGGAGTGCCATGAAGAGCCGGCGCAGCTCTTCGTCGCCGGCGCGATTCAAGTTGAGCGCGGCACCGGTATCGTGAGCGCGCACGAGCACCCGCTCGGCCCCAAGCGCGAGCGTGTCGGGCATTACCGAATCGACGCCGTGCCACGGATCGAGTGCCGAGCCGGCAACCGCGTCGAGGCGCATCGCGAGGCGCTGCCGCAGCTGATCGAGCCCGCCCGCTGCGGCCGCCTGCGCGGCGGTCGCCTCGGAGAGATTCGCGGCAGCGAGGCGGCGGCTGCGACCCGACGCGCTCAACGCGAGGCCGGCGATGGAAAAGGCGACCAACAGCCAGAGCGCCGCGAGCAAGGCAAACCCCCGGCGGTCGCTCACTGGCCACTCCGGAACGGCACGTGAATGGGAAGCGCCAACAGCCCGGGCAGCGTATCGCGTGGTAGCGCGCTCAGCCGCAGCTCGACACCGGCCGGCAGCAGCGTCGTCGAGATCCAGCTCGATAACCACGCGGGCTCGCCCAGGACACCGCTCAAGTAGCGCGCGTCCAGTGCGGCGACGCGCGGGTCGAGCTCGAGCCGCGTCCAGCCGCGGCCGCGCCATTCGGCGAATGCGGCGGTGAGCCCGCGCTCAGGCGTCACGCTGTCGCGGTCGATGTACAGGCGGACGATCGTCTCACCGGTGCCGAGCGGCGTCGGCGCGGTGGTGAGGAAGCTCAGCTCGTCATCGGGAAGATGGCTGTAGACGCCATCCAGCCCGCGGAAGTTGGGGCCACCCTCCTCGGCGAGCAGGTGCGCGCCGCCAATCCACGACGCCAGCTCGGCGCGTAACGTCGCGGCGTGGGCGGCGGCGTCCATGGTGGTATCGAGGCGGTCCCGTCGATCGCCGAGTGCGGCGAGCGCGCCGAACCCGGCACTGAGCGTGAGTCCCGTGATCGTGACGGCAACGACCAGCTCGAGCAGCGTCATGCCGCGGGCGTTCATCGCAGAATGCCCGTGGGGATCGGGCGATACAGCCGCGTCCGCACCGTGTATTCGCGGCCATCCCCGACGACGCTGACGGAGATGTCGTACAAGTCACGTTCGCCCGAGACGGGCCGTGCCGTGCCGGTCCATCGATATGCCTCGAACGGCGGTGAAAACGCGCCGCGCGCCAGCGAATCGGGAAGCGAGGCGAGCGCGCGAGGGGAGGTCAGTGCGACCAGGGCGAGGCGATCCTGCGCCAGCGCCGACAGGGTGTAGGCAGCGGTCGCATGATGCGCGGCTCGGATCTCGCCGCCCATCGCCTCGAGGGCGGAGACTCCCGCGAGGCCCACGATCGCGAGCGCGATGACCGCTTCGAGAATCGTGAAGCCGCGATTACCGCGCGTCAACACGAATGGCTCCGGTCCAGCGATCGATGACCAGCACCCGCGCCCCGGCCGTGCCCAACACCAACAGCGAGTCACCATCGACGATGCCAGTGGGGCCGAATCGAAACCGCGGCCGGGGAACGGGGCTTTGGATGCGGCTGCTCCCAGCGAGCACGATGGTGCCGGAGTCGAGCAAGGCTCCGCCCTGCGTGTGGACCCAGTAACGCGCGGCCTCGGGGAGGGGGATCAGCTCGACGTCGATGCGTGCAGCGCGCTCGAGCGCCGTAGTCCGCGCGGCGAGCAGGACGCGCTCGACGCCGCGCGCGGTGGCGGTGACGTCGTCTTCTTCGGTCGCGCGGGCGAGTGCCGGGACTACGGCGGCGGCGGTGATGCCAAGGATCGCCAGTACGACGAGGATTTCGACGATCGTGAAGCCGCGACTCACCGGTACACTCCGGCGTTGACGCCATAGACCGCCTGGAGCACCGACAGTGCGACGAGCGCGACGATGCCGCCGAACGTCACGATCATCGCGGGCTCGAGCAGCGTGACCAGCCGCTGCGCGGCGCGCTCGGTGCGCTCCTCGAAGATTTCCGCCGCCTTGAGCAGAAACTCCTGGAGCCGACCCGACTCTTCGCCGACCGCGACCATTTGCGCGAGCAGCGGGTGAAACAGGCGGCCCTCGCCGAGGGCGTGGTTGAGTGCCACGCCCTCGCGCACGCGGTTGCGGATGCGCGCGACTTCTTCCTGGGCGATGGGGTCGGGCAGGCATTCGACGGTCTCGTCGAGCGCGCCGAGCAGCGGCGCGCCGCCGCCGAGCATGACGCCGACGAGCCGTGCGACGCGCGCGCCGAGCGCCTGGCGGCGCAGGTTGCTGATGACCGGCAGCTCGAGGAGAATGCGGGCCGCGGCGCGGCGGCCCTTGGGCGTGCGGCGCGTCCATGCGATGAGCAGCGGCGCGCCGGCGGCGAGCGCGACCAGGAGCGGCCAGCCGCGTTTCAGGCCGGCGGCGATGGCGAGGACCAGCGCGGTCGAGCGCGGCAGCGTCGCGCCGGTGCCTTGCAGCAGCTCGGCGAAGCGGGGGAGCACGAAGAACGCGAGGACGATGAGCGCGACCGTGCCGGCGGCCGCGAGGATCATCGGGTAGACCGAGAGTGAGAGCAAGCGGGCGCGCAGCCGCTCGTCGCGCTCCAGCTGGTCAGCGAGGCGAGTGAAGGCGCCGGCGAGGTCGCCGCTCCGCTCTCCAGCGCGCACCAGTCCGACATATAGAGGAGAGAAGAGGGCGGGATAGGCGCCGAGGGCGGAGGCGAGCGATTCGCCGCGCTCGACTCGGCTCCGGACGGTTTGGGTGGCGGCGGCGGCATCGCCCGTGGCGACGTGGGCGGCAGCCCCGAGCGCGCGCGCGAGCGGGAGACCAGCGGTGAGGAGGGCCGCGACTGCGCGCGTAACCTCCAGCACCGCCTGGCGTTGGCCGCCGCGGAATCCAGAGCGTTGCTCCGCGTCGGCGCGCTCTGCGACTTCGACGACCAGCAGCCCTCGGGCCTCGAGTCCGTGAGCGAGGGCGGCATCGCTCGCGGCTTCCTCGATGCCGCGGATTCTCCGGCCGTTCGGGTCGACAGCGAGGAAGGCGAAGGCCGGCATGAGCGCCTACTTCCAACTCACTACGTCGGAGGCCTCCCCTTCACCACCTGGTTGCCCATCGGCGCCCAGCGAGACGAGGTCGTAGCCGCCCGGGTTCTGTTCGCCGGGATTCTTATAGATGTAGGGTCGTCCCCACGGGTCGAGCGGCACGTCTTTGCGGAGGTATGGTCCGCGCCAGCTCGTTGGCCGCGGATCTTGTACTGGTGCGGACCAGAGTGCGGCGAGCCCCTGCCCCGTCGTGGGATAGCGGCCGTTGTCGAGCCGGTACCCATCGAGCGCGGCGCCCAGCATTTCGATTTGCGAGCGCGCGGTGACGTTTTTCGCTTCGCCGACGTGTTTGAACACGTTGGGTGCGACCATCCCCGCCAGCACCGCGATCACGACGATCACGACGAGGATTTCGATGAGGGTGAAGCCGGATGCGCGCACTCGCGGCACCGGCCCCAGGCTGCCGCTCAGTTGAATTGACACCGTAGGCTCTTTGGCTCGTCTTCACACATCGACTGGTATCGCTTTTGGGCGATGATGAATGCGATACCGATGACTGCTTTGGCTGAGACAGCCATCGCACGGGCGACCGGACCAGCGGACCCGACAACCCTGAGGCTGATGTCAACCATCTCTTGGAGACCTCCCCCCATGCAACCCAAGACCATGCTTTTGTCTTGAGCATCATAGTCTGCGGCGATCAGGTTGGTCACTCCGCCAACCCCGCAGTTGATCACAAATGCAGCGAAGGGGTTGGTGGCGTTAGAAACTACATCGGTTCCGATGGCGACTAGGCCGCCGAGGCCCAACACCTCGTTGCGCGCGTTCGCAAGGCAACCCTTCTTTTGACCGTTTACAGACATGTCGCCGACGAGGCAGCCCGAGATGGCGCGCTCCGCGGCGTTCTCCACAGCGCTCTCCAAGATGTCAAAGAACACATTCTCGATCGTCTTGTTTCTCAGGAACTTGAGAAACGACTGCCACCCCATGGTGAAGGCCAGTTCAGGGAGCGACTGCGTGCCCGTCGGGTCTATGTAGTTGATCGGATCGTTGTTCGCGTAGGTGTAGAGGTTCCAGTCGCCACTGTCGAACAGGACGGGGTCCTTGGACGTCCACCGGCCGGCATACGGATCGTAATCCCGCACGCCGAAATGCATGAGGCCAGTCTCGTAGTCGAGTACGCCCCCGGCAAAGGCGAACGGCTGGAAGCCCGGGTTCGTATTGAGGGTGACCCGGCCGAATGCATCGTAATCGAGCTCTTGTGCGACGGCGCCGTTCGTCGCGTCGATGACGAGCCGAACGCTGCCAGCTTGATCGGTCACCAGCCCGTAGACTGTTCCGTCCTTGACCATGTAATCCGGCACGTTTGCCCGGGTACCGTACACGAAGCGACTCGTGGCGCTACCCGTACCGTCCACCTCGGCGGCGAGCTTGAACCCAGACCCGTACACGAAACGCCGCTCGACTACGCCGTCGATCGCCCGAGCGACGCGGCGTCCGTCGGCGTCGAGCAGGTACGACACGCGACGCCCCGACGGGAGGGACACTGCCGTTAGCCTCAGTGACCCGTCGTACTCATACCGCGTGGTGTCGTTCCCGGAGACCTTTTCGAGGAGCTGACCGTTCGCGCTGTATTTGTACGAAGTCCCGCCGAGCGCGAGCAGGCGGTCCTGAGCGTCAACAGTCCCCTGCATCATTCCCGAAGGCGTCGTGACAAGCGTCCGGTTGCCATTAGCGTCGTACTCGTAGCTCGCCACAGGCACTCCGTTTTCGACGACGCTCGTTAGACCTCCAACGGAATCGAATCCAAAAGCGGTGCCTGTCGAGTCGGAGTTCCGGATCTCGGACACGGCCACAACTCGTGCCAGCCCGTCACGGGTATATGCGAGCCGCAGCACGAGGGCAGCACCAAACCGATACTCGAGCGAAGCGAGATCGCCATAGTCATCCATGACCCATTGGCTCGTCAACCCACTTAGCGTCGTGCCGGTGATCGCGCCGCTGGCGGCATTCCGCGAGATCGTGAGAGCGCCAGCGCGGGTCGGCAGGCCGTCGAGGTCATTCTCGAGCTGGATTGGGGGACCGTTTCCCACTGCCTGCGAGATCAGCCAGTGGTTCGCGTCGTAGATGTTCGACACCTTCCCCACCGCCGGCCCCGACCACTCCATGGATTTGAGCAGCGAGCCGTCGTAGGTGAACGAGGTGACCACGCCGTGTTCCGAGACCGTCGTGGCGACCCTTCCAGTGCCGGGATCATACGCGTACGTCTGCTGGCCCGTCGGACTGGTGACCGTCCGGACCCGGCCGGCGGAGTCGCGCCCGAGCACGACGTCACCACCATCCGGAAGCTCGACGCCGATCAGTGCCCCGTCGGCATTGTAGGACCACCGGGTCACCGTCGGCGTTGGACCGACCGGTGGAGCCGTGTACGTCTCACGACGGCCGATCGCACTAAAGCCGAAGAGATGTGGGGATCGCCCGGGCGGAACGATGGCAGTTCGATTCCCGTTCGCGTCATACTCGAATCGAACAGTGTCGCCACCCGGACGAATTAGCTCGGTCAGCAGACCGGTAGCCGTATGTGAACGACGCGCCACGCGACCGAGTGCGTCAGTGGTCTGTTGCAGCAGACCATTCGGCCCGTAGCTCCGGTTCTCTACGCGGACACTTTGTGCGATGCGTGTGACCCGCCCAGCACTATCGTACTGGTACGAAAAGGGAAACATGCCTGGCGCTGTCTCGGTGGATTCACGGCCCGCGGCATCCAGTGCGCTTACAAACACGCGGCCCATGGGCGTGCGGCGGGTGCGTGTGCCGGCGGCCTTATTGAAGGTGGTCAGGGCAGTTCGGCCGTTGGTGACAAGCGAGTCCACCTGCTGGACCAGCGAAAGAGGGTCACCGGGAGTCGCGAGGGTAACGGATCGGACCGCCCGTTGGTCGTGGACGAGACCCGAAGGCAGCGTCGTGGTCACGCGGGATCCGGGGCTCTGCATCCCGAACACTGGGTCGGGCAATGGGACGGCGGTCGCTACGGTACCGTCGGCAAAATGCGTCGTGACTGTGCCATCTGGGCCGACGGTCGTCGCCATGACCCTACCGTCGGGCAAGGTACCCTGATACGACCGCCCACCGCCGGGCAGGTTAGCAACCTGCCCGAATGATTCTACGCCCGCAGCACTCGCGTAGTGAAGCTCGTCCCCTGCTGCTGTTGTCACGACTGAGCGCACTATTGAAGGGGCACCCGGCCCACCGGTGCTCGTGAGAAGACGGCCGGAGTCGTCGTAGCCGAGCGATGGCGAGTTGCCATTGAAATCCGTGATGCCGTTCAGAAGACCGCTCGCACCGAACTGGAATTGCAACGACTCGTTGCCGGCGTCCGTCACGGCCGCGACCGTGCCATCCGGGTTAAGCGTAAACACGGTCGGCTGCCCATTCGGAGCGAGAATCCCGGTTGGTCTCCCGGCGCCATCCCGTTGGATCGTGGTGGTGTCGCCGTTTCGGTCCGTGATGGCCACCAGCCGTCGCTGGCTGTCATAGACGAAGCGCTGGATGGTAGCCCCAGTCAGCGCGTCCAGCGTCGACAGTATCCGCCCCGCCGAACTGAACACGTACAACTCACTCCCATCCGCGGACGCGATCACCGTCTCCCCCACCCCAAACCCAGGCAGGAACCCCGACACCTTACGAATGCGCCCATTGTCTGCGAGCAGCAGATTGCCATCCGCCCCGACAGCGATCACCCGCACCTGCCCGATCCGGGCCGCTGGCGCCGGGCCTCCATCCCCCGCCCAACCCCGCTGATTACTGTTGCCGATCCAGACGCCCGTGCCGACGGCCGACGTGATGACCCCGCTCGTCGCCACACGCCGGATTCGAAACAGCGGAAAATCGACCGAGGTCGGAGCCTGGGCGATGTACAGGCTGCCGTCCTTGCCGAACGCGAGCCCAAACGGGCTGGACAGCGCCGCGAGGGTCGCGAAGCCACCGTCGCCGGCACTTTGCGCATTGCTCGAGCCCGCAAAGGTGCGAATCACGCCGTCCGGACCGACGCGGCGCACGCGACTCACGTTGGGGTCGGAGAAGTAGAGCGCGCCGTCCGGACCAAACACCAAGTCCTGCACACCCGACAGCTTGGCGCGCACGGCCGGAATGCCGTTCCCACACAAGGAATTGAAGCTCGCGTCGGTTGGGAATCCGCCCACTTGACCGCAGAGGGTGCCGTCGCCCACCACGGTCGTGATGATGCCGTCGGGCCCCACACGCCGAATTCGGCGATTCCCCTGATCGGCGATGTAGACGCCTCCGTCGGGTCCGACCGCGAGTCCGCCCCCGGCAAAAGCGAGCGAGAGTTTCGCCGAGTCGGCGCGACCGCTGTCGCCCGAGAAGCCCGCGGTTCCGGTCCCCGCGATGGTCCTGACTATCCCCGCGGGATCGATTTTGCGGATGCGCTGCACATCCATGAAGTAGATGCTGCCGTCCGGG
Source organism: Gemmatimonadales bacterium (assembly GCA_035637435.1). Lineage (GTDB taxonomy): Bacteria > Gemmatimonadota > Gemmatimonadetes > Gemmatimonadales > GWC2-71-9 > 20CM-2-65-7. Next base: position 31,520 of record DASPXD010000184.1, on the reverse strand, counting down.
CCGAGCGCGAGCGCAGCGATCGCGCCTGCCTGCGCCGCAGACGCCGCACTGTCGTCGCCGGTTGCGTGTCCTGGCCAGCCTTGCGGGTGTCCCAGAATGTTATGGATCAGTCCGTCGGGCGTGATCTTCCGAAGCAGGAAGAGCCGATCGCTGATGTACACACTGCCATCCGGGCCGGTTGCGAAGGCGCGCACGTCAAGCGGCTGAGTGGCGGCCGGCACATTGTCGGGCTCCGGCGAGAACGCCCCCGGGCCGGCCCCCGTCCCCGCCACCGTGTTGATGCCTTGCGGCAGCGCCGCCGCCGCCCGGCGAGTGCCGTCGCCGTTGTACAACACCTGGCCGACCGGGTCGTACACGTTCTGCACATCGAGTGTGAAGCCGCCGAGCCCGAGCGCGGTGGCATCGAGCGTCCCGATCGATGTCTCGAGCACCTGCACCAGCGTCCGCTCCGCCCGCGCCGGCGTCACGCCCTGGGCGATAAAGGGACAGACGGATCCCCCAGTCGCGGGCGCGCAGGGAAGCCCGAACGCATCCACCGCATTCGCCGGCGCCGCGTACTGCACGGGGAAGACGTACCCGATCAAAACGGTCGCGGGCTGCGTCCCCTGAACCAGCCGGCCGTACAGATCGCGACCGTCCCAGTTGAACGTGAACTGCTGATTGGCAGCGTTTGAAAAACTTCCGGTGAACCGCTGACCGGCGACATCCACTTCGAGCTCGACGCGGATCAGCTGGGCAGGCGGTGTGGCACCCGTCAATGTGATATCGAGCTTTCGATCCGCCGCGTTGCCCTGCGTGCGATCACTGGCGTAGTTCAGCGTAAACGGTGAGCCCACAATCCCCACCGACTGGAAGGCCGTCTGCGCCTGGAGCTGGCAGCGCAGCGGATCACCTTCGCGCGAGCTGCACCCGGCCTTGACCTTGCCGTCAGTCGGCGTCGATCCCACGAAAATGAACGGGAAGTTCAGATCCAGCGGCTCGAATGTCGCCGCCAGCGCGCGCCACAGGTTCGCGCCCGACGGGTACACACCCGCCAGCCGCACCAGCTCGTACTCATCGATGCCGAGCGCCGCGAGGACGTTCGGCGGATCCGCCTGATTGTCACCCGTGATATCGATCCGGGCACGACCGTTCGCGTCCGGTGTGAGCACGCGCAGCGCGATGCCGTTGGGCTGCGGCGTCCACGTGCCGGCTGCGGCGTTGTAGACCCCAACGGGCACCTTTGTCCCGACGGGCACAGACAGGAAGTTCTCGACGTAGACCGGCACGGGCTGCGCCAGCGTCAGCGTCGCACCCGGGCCAGCCGCGAGCTGCGTGTCGGCCGTGATTTGAACCGCGTAGGTGTACTGGCTCGCGGGAGGCAGCTCGGCAGGCATCGCGAGCGGCCCGTTGTTACCGACGGTGAACTCGGTCACGTGCACCGTCAACGCCGGGATCGTCTGCGGCGTCCCGCCGGGTGGCGTCAGGGTCGCCGTGTTGCCGGGCTTGAATATCACGGTGGCCCGGCGCGGACTGTCGGCATCGGCCATGAGGCTCCCGCGCGCCACGGCTGGCGAGTCCGCGCCGAGTGCCACGACCGTGACCGCCGGGTCGGGTTGTAACAGGATGACGTCGTCGACCTGCGTGTAGTGCTGCCACGGAATGTCGACTGCACGTTGAGCGGGGAGATAGCCTCTCAGGGAGAACATGACGGTCAACGCGCCGCCGCCGTTCACCGCCAAATCGTACTTCCCATCCGCGCGGGAGAGGGTCTGCCCCAGCTCGGAGTGGTTCAAGATCTTGACCGTGATGCCACCCAGCGGTTGGAGGTTGCGGTCGAGCACCCGGCCGCGAATGACCGCTGCGCGAACCGAATCAATCGTCCCCGCGGTCACCCCGGTTTGAATTGGAGCAGCGCCGGTATAGAGGAAGGACGTCGCGGCAGCGATCGTCGTGACTTCGGCACGATTCACCACGCTCGCCACCGTGACCGGATCGGGCGGCAGCGGATTCTTGCGCACCACGTGGCGGTCGAGCGTTGCCACATTGGTCGCGGCATCCTTCGCAACGAGCGCAATGGTGTTCGCGCCCACGACCAACGCGACGGACTTCGTGAACGCGGCCCCGGGCCCTGCGAGCACGGTATCGCCGTTCACCGTCAACACGACGTCGGTTGAATCACTCACGGTGCCGACGACGTTCACGCTCGCCGTCGCGATCGTATCGCCCTCACCTGGTGAGCTGACGACGATCACCGGCGCATGGGTATCGCTGATCCCCGTACGCGTCGCCGGTGTTTCGTTTCCCGCTGCGTCTCTGGCGGTGATCAGGAGGGTGTTATGGCCATCGATGAGCGGCACCGCCCCGCTGAAGGCACCGCCCTGGCCCACCGGCAACGAGAATCCGTTGACGGTGACCGTGACGACGTTCGAATCCGTCGCAGTCCCCGACACGACAATCGACGTCTGTTTGGTGATGAACCCGTTCACCGGCGCGCTCACGACGAGCGCGGGCGGGATTCGATCGCGAATGACCGAGCGCGTCGCGGGTGTCTGATTCCCGGCGGCGTCGACGGCGGTAATCGTCAGGGTGTTGTGCCCCTCGACCAGCGGCACCGACCCGCTGAATGCGCCGTTCTGCCCCGCCGTCAGCTGAATGCCGTTCACGTTGACGGTTACGGCGTTCGAATCCGTTGCGGTCACCGCGACACCGATTACGGTGTCCCTCGTGATCAGACCGTCGGCCGGCGCATTGACGACGAGCACCGGCGCGATTCTGTCGCGAATGACCGTGCGCGGCACGGAAGAGGTGTTCCCGACCGTGTCGATGGCCGTGATCACCAGTGAGTTGCGGCCTTCAGTGAGCTGGACCGTCCCGGTGAAGGATCCGCCCTGCGCGACCGGCAACGGAATTCCATTCACGTTGACCCGGACGGACGTCGAATCGAACACCGTGCCGGATACGACGACCGACGTGTCTCTGGTGATGAGTCCGTTTGCCGGCGCGTTCACCGTCAGGACTGGCGGAGTCCGGTCGCGAATCACGGTGCGCGTGACCGTCGTGACGTGTGCGGCGGCATCCCGCGCCACGATCTGGATCGCGTTGTGGCCTTCGATCAGGGGGACAACCTTGCTGAACCCGCTGTTCGTGACCGTCGCGGGAAGGCCGTTTACAGTCACCGTGGTCGGCGTCTCGTCCTGCACGGTGCCGGTGACGGTGACCAGCGTATCGCGCGTGATGAAGTTCTGCGGTGGGGCGGTGACCGTGAGGACGGGCGGCGTGGTGTCGGTCGCGGTGACGCAGAGGTCCACGAAGCCGGCCGGCTTCCCCGCCAGCGTCACCGACAAGGTATTCGCCGCCTGGAGCGTCACCGTCGCCAGCAGGCTGGCGACTTGCTGATTGAATTTCGCCGGATCGAAGACTTGCTGACGATTGAGCGTGATCGTCGCGCTGGAGACGCGATTGGATCCATTCACGTCACCATTGGTCAGGCACAACCGGTAGGGAGGTGCGGCGGTCGCCCCCTTGGTAAAAATGCGCACCTCCGTCACGGGCGTGCCGCTGCCGCGGATGAAGTGTCCGGGCCCGTACACGATGAATGTGGGGTCCGCGGTCTCGAGCACCGACACCGTGACGTACGCGCCGGCCGGTCCCTGGACCGTCGCCACGATGGTGTCGGTGGACCGCAGCAGGACGACACGCTCGATCGTCGCGCCAGAACCCAGCTCCGCGCTGGTTATGATCTCGAAACCGTTGAGGCGGATCGTTCCCCCGGTGACCCGGTTCGATCCGTTCGCCGCGCCGTTGACCATCCGGAGGAAGTTGCGACGCCCCGGAATCACGCTCGCCGTGAAGCGGTCCGTGTAGTTGGTCGCTTGGCCGTTCGGCGTGATGAACTGCCTGGGTCCGTATATCGTCGTCGTGTCGCCGGGAGAGAGCAGCGGCGCGTTCACCCCCCACGGCTGGAGAAACGCCACCAGCGCGCTTCCGGCGAGTGCGACAGCGAGGGTGAGGCGCGTAGCGCCACGAGTCGACGGGCGGAATGCCATGCGAACGCTCCAGGGTCGGGAACGGTGTGGGGTCGAGCATTCGCTCCCGGAGCGACTCGCGAAATCCGTAATGTTGCGGTGGGTGCGTCTCCGTATTTGTACGGAGTGCGCGAAACGCTAGGCGACGACGAATCCCTGCCGAATGGCGTAGCGGACCAACCCCGCCGTGTCATGAATCCCCAGCTTGTGCATGACGTGCGCGCGGTGGCACTCGGCCGTGCGCACCGAGATCGACATTTGGTTCGCCGCCTGCTTGGCCGAGCTGCCCTCGGCGATCAGCCGCAGCATCTGCTGTTCGCGGTCGCTGAGATGCTTGGGGCCGGCGGGCTCGCCGCGCGCGAATGCCTGGAGCAAACCGCGCGAATAGCACGCGCTGACGTACACGGCTCCGGCGCTCACATCACGTATCGCCTGAAACAGATCCGCCAATCCTTGTGCCTTCACGACGAAGCCGCGCACGCCGATGCGCAGGCCCTCCAGCACGACGCGATCCTCGGCGGCACCCGTCAGGAAGAGCACCATGGTCAGGGGGGCAGCGCGCAGGATGAGGCGCGCCGCCTCGAGCCCGCCCATCACGGGCATCGCGACGTCGAGCAGCACGACGTCGGGGCGACACTTCCGCGCCAGCACCACGGCCCGCCGCCCGTTATCGGCGGTCGCCACGACGTGAAAGCGCCGCGTCGCGAGCAGCGCCGCGAGGGCCTCGAGCACGACGCGATGGTCGTCGGCGACGAGCACGCGGAGGCTGCGCTCTTGCTTGGGGAAGGGGCCCATGGGAGTGGCGCTGAATCGACATGCCGGCGGAGTGAGCGTCAAGCAAAACCGCCCCTAGGGTCATAATGAAAACCCGGCGCGGCTGTGCGGCCGCGCCGGGGGTTTCCCTAGGTTTTGTAGGACCGTTGCACGCCTATTGCACGGCGTTCACCATGTCGAAGATCGGCAGGTACATGGCGACGACCATGCCGCCGACGATGACGCCCAGCACGACGATCATGATCGGCTCGAGCAGCGAGAGCAGCGCGCTGACCGCGGCGTCGACCTCGTCGTCGTAGAAGTCGGCGATCTTGGTGAGCATCTCGTCCAGGCCGCCGGTCTGCTCGCCAACCGCGATCATCGAGATGACCATGGGCGGGAAGACCTTCGATTTCTGCAGCGGCGCCGCAATCGTCTCGCCGCCGGCGATCGAGGCGCGCGACTCCATCACCGCGTTGTGGATGACCATGTTGCCGGCCGTACGCGCCGTGATCTCGAGGCCGTCGAGAATCGACACGCCCGAGGAGATCAGGGTGCCGAGCGTGCGCGTGAAGCGCGACACAGCCGACTTGCGCAGCAAGTCGCCGAGCACGGGGAGGCTGAGCAGCAGCTTGTCGATGTTGAGCTTCCCAGGCGTCGTCTTGTAGTACCGGTTCACGGCCACGAAGCCGAAGATTCCGACTGCGATGATTGCCCACCAGAAGTTCTTGAGGATGTTGCTCGCCCCGATGACGATGCGGGTCGGGAGGGGCAACGCCAGGTTGACGGACGCAAACATGCTTTGGAACGTCGGAATCACGAAGATCAGCAGCACGGCGATCGCGATGCCGGCGACCGAGAAAATCACGGCCGGGTAGATCATCGCGCCCTTCACCTTGCGGATGATGGAGTCATTCTTCTCCAGGAACGTCGCCAGGCGCAGCAGGATGGTATCGAGAATACCGCCCGCCTCACCGGCGGCCACCATGTTGACATACAGATCGGTGAACGCCTTGGGGTGCTTGCGCAGCGCATCGGCCAGGGTGTGGCCGCTCTCGACGTCGTACACGACCGCGCGGGTGACGTCGGCCAGCACCTTGTTCTCGGTCTGCTGCGCCAGGATGTCGAGCGCCTGCACCAGCGGCAGGCCGGAGTTGATCATGGTGGCGAACTGCCGCGTAAAGATCACGACGTCGCGCGTCTTCACGCCGGCCTTGAAGAGATCGGCCAGGCCGCCGCCCTTCCCCTTCGCCTCGCGGACCTGGACGACCACCATGCGGTTCTTGCGCAGGTGGGCAATGACGTCGTCGCGCGTCGCGAGGTCGATCTTATCCTTGACGAGATCGCCCTTCAGGTTACGCGCCGTGTATTCAAAACTCGGCATAGCTACCTCCGCACAGCCACTTTAGGTTGACCGGCCTGCGCCGCCGCCTGTGCGGGCGTAGGAATCTCCTTGTCGTCAGGCGGCGCCTCGCCGATGGAGCGCAGGAAGTCGTTCGGCTTGGACGTTACGCGCAGGCACTCGTCTTTCGTCACCTCGCGGCCCATATAGAGCTGGTATAACGCGTCGTTCAGCGTTTGCATCCCGTACTTTTTGCCGGCCTGCATGGATGATTCGATCTGATGCACCTTGTCGTCGCGGATCAACGCCCGAATGGCGGGCGTGCAAATCATGATCTCGGCGGCCATCACGCGACCGCGACCTTTGGCCCGCTGCAGTAGCGTCTGCGTCAACACGCCCTCGAGCACGAACGCGAGCTGCGCGCGCACTTGCGACTGCTGGTGCGCCGGGAACACGTCGATGATACGGTTGATCGACTCGGCGGCCGAGTTGGTGTGCAGCGTCGCAAACGCCAGGTGGCCGGTCTCGGCGATCGTCAACGCCGCCTGAATCGTCTCGAGATCGCGCATTTCGCCGATCAGCACGACGTCGGGGTCCTGGCGCAGCGCGTACTTGAGCGCGGCCTGGAAGCTGTTGGTATCGGTCCCCACCTCGCGCTGGTTGACGATGCACGCCTGATGGCGGTGGATGAACTCGATCGGATCTTCCACCGTGATGATGTGCCCTTTCAGCTCTTTATTGATCTTGTCGATCATCGCGGCGAGCGTGGTGCTTTTGCCCGAGCCGGTTGGACCCGTGACGAGCACGAGCCCGCGCGGACGGTCGGCGAGCTGGGCCACCACGTTGGGCAGGCCGAGCTCGTTGAACGTCTTCACGTTGAACGGAATCTGCCGGATGACGACCGACACGCAGCCGCGCTGCTTGAACACGTTGCCGCGGAAGCGCGCCAGGTTCTGGATGCCGAACGAGAAGTCGAGCTCGTTCTCGGTCTCGAAGCGTTTCTTCTGATTCTCGGTGAGGACCGAGTATGCGAGCGACAGGGTGTCCTTGGGCGTCATGACCTCTTCGCTCTGCGCGTTCACGATGTCGCCGTCCACGCGGATCTTGGGCCGCTCGCCCGCCACGAGGTGGAGGTCGGAAGCGTCCTTCTCGATCATCTCCTCGAGCAACGCCCGGAGGTTGATTGGCATGCTTCCTCTCCTTATCCGGCTGCGGTTTCTTTGACGACTTCTTCGAGCGTAGTCACGCCCTTCTTGACCTTCAGCATCCCGTCCATGCGGAGCGTCAACATGCCTTCCTTCACGGCAAGGTCGCGCAGCTCTTCGGTCGAGGCGCCCTTGAGGATCTCGCGGCGCAGCGGGCTCGTCAGCGCCATCACCTCGTACAGCCCCTGCCGGCCGCGGTATCCGCTCCCGGCGCAAGTATCACATCCCGCGCCTTTGAAGAACGGGCCCACCTTCTTGTCGATCGCGAAGGCGTGCATCTCCTCGGGCGTGTACTCGTGCTCGGTCTTGCAGTCCTTGCAGATGCGCCGCACCAGCCGCTGCGCCACGATCAGGTTCACCGCGCTCGCCACGTTGAACGGCTCGATCCCCATGTCCACCATGCGCGTGATGGTCGACGGCGCGTCGTTGGTGTGCAGAGTCGAGAGCACGAGGTGGCCCGTGAGCGCCGCCTTGATGGCGATCGAGCCCGTCTCGAGATCGCGGATCTCGCCGACCATGATGATGTTCGGATCCTGCCGCAGGAACGCCTTCAGCGCCGCCGCGAACGTCATGCCGACGTCGTTCCGCACGAGAACCTGATTGATGCCCAGCAGGTTGTACTCGACCGGGTCCTCGGCGGTCATGATGTTCACGTCGATCTGATTGATCCGCGACAGCGCCGAGTATAGCGTCGTCGTCTTCCCGGAGCCTGTGGGCCCCGTCACCAGCACCATGCCGTACGGATTCAGGATCGCCTTGAGGAGATTCTCCTCCGACTTGGGCTCGAAGCCGAACGTCTTCAGGTCGAGCGTCAGGTTGCCCTTGTCGAGAATACGGAGCACGATCTTCTCGCCGAACAGCACAGGCAGTGTCGAGACGCGGAAGTCGATCACGCGCGAGCCCATCTTGAGCTTGATGCGCCCGTCCTGCGGGACGCGCCGCTCGGCGATGTTGAGCTGCGCCATGATCTTCACGCGCGAGGTGAGGGCGGCCCGCATCTTCACCGGCGGCTTCATCACTTCGTGTAGCGCGCCGTCCACGCGATAGCGTACCCGCATCTCGTGCTCGAACGGTTCGATGTGGATGTCGGAGGCGCCGCGCTTCACCGCGTCGGTGAGCAAGCCGTTGATGAGCTTGACCACGGGAGCGTCGTCGGCCAGGTCCTGCGCCTTGACGTCTTCGTCCTGTTCATCCTCGACAACCTCGAGATCCTCGGCCGCCTCCACGGACTTGAGCAGGGTTTGCAGCTGGGCGTCGGACTGCTGGTAGTAGCGCTCGATCGCGTTGCGGAGGGTGTATTCCCCCGCGATGACCGGGAAGACGTCGCAGCGGGTGATGAACTTGATGTCTTCGATCGCCGTCACGTTGTTCGGGTCGGCGATCGCCACCGTCAGGGTTCGCCCCTCGCGCTTGAGCGGCAGGACGCTGTGCTTGGTGGCGATGTCGGGGGGGATGAGCTTCAGGATCTTGGCGTCGACCTCAAAGCGCGACAAGTCCACCGCCGGCATGCGGTACTGCCGGGCCAGCATCTTGCTGACCTCGGTTTCCTCGATAAAGCCGAGCTTGACCAGGGTATAGCCCAGCCGCATCCCGGAGTTTTTCTGCTCCAGGAGGGCCTTGCGGAGCTGCTCTTGGGTGATCAGCCCTTCACGGACAAGGATCTCACCGAGCTTGTCCTGGGTAATCGCAACGCTCGCCGTACGCAACTCATTGAAATTGAAGGCCTAAAATGTGTTTCGGTGCCAGGCCGGTCAAGGTTTTGTGGCCGGAACCCCCGAAAAAGACACGAACGGCTGGATGGCATCGAGCAGTTTCGGGCCGACACCCGACACGCTGTCGAGCCGGCTGAGACTGCCAAATGGACCGTGTTCGGTGCGCCACGCGACGATTCGCTGCGCGAGCGCCGGTCCGACCCGCGGCAACCGTGTGATCTCGCTCACGTCGGCGTGATCCAGATCAACCCGTTCCCCGGGCAGTAGGGGACGGGCAAGCTGAGCGGCGCGGCGCGCCGTTTCCCGCAGTCCACCCGGCTGAAATCCGGTGCTCGATTCGAGTCGAATGTCACCGGGCGGAGCGTTTGGAGAGGGCGACAGCACATATCGCACTCCCGCGCCCGCGAGCGCCAGGAGCGCCAACACGAGAGCGGCGCGACGATCGTCCATTCGGCCAACTTAAACCGCTCCGTGCTGGCGACCGGCACCTAAAAAACGCGGACATGCAAAAACTAGACGCAGCAGACGCAGCCGCGGGCAAGAGTCAATGGGTTTCGGGCGGTGACTGAGCCGTTGACGGTTACCTACATCCCGCGGTGCGTCTGTACATCTAGCTTTTGCATGTCCACGCCGTTATTGCCTCACCAGTGCCACGGCTACATCACCGACGATTTGCAATGATTCCGCGCTCACTTTATCGATCGTGTCTTCAGTGGTGTGATGGTACGGGAAATTGAAATCAATCACATCGATCGTGCGGATTCCTGCCTGCTGCAGCGGTACGTGATCATCCGTGAGTGCCTGGCTTGCACGTGGTTGGAACGCCCGCGAATAGCCGAGCCGGTTCGCCGTTTGCCAGACGCGCTGCACGACCTCGGGCGCGTTTGCCAGCGAAAACCCCTCCTGCTGGATATCCAGGTCCTTGTCGCCGACCATGTCGAACAACACGGCATAAAGGGTCGCATAGCCAGGAGGCTGATGTTTGGCGAAATAGCGCGCGCCAAGCAGCGTCTCAGTCGAGTCGCTGAAATCGCCGTAATCCTCCCCATCCACGAACAGCAGATCTACGCCGACAGTCGGCGGCTTGGCCTTGAGCACATCCGCAACACCCAGCAACACCGCGACACCCGAGGCGCCGTCGTTAGCGCCTGGTACGGGCAGTCGCTGCTGGCCGAGGTTGGCGCTCTTATCCGCGAAGGGCCGCGTATCCCAATGCGCCAGGAACAGGATGCGCTCGGTGGCCTGCGGCCGAAACTGCGCAAAGTAGTTCCGCAGCTTGAGCGTCTGTCCTTTGCTGGTGCGCTGCTGGAAATCCTGTACGATGACCGTATCAGCTCGCGCTCGCAGCTGACTCAGCAGCCAATCGCCCGTCTTCTGATGTCCCACTGTATTGGGGACCCGGGGACCAAAAGCCATTTGCTGCTGCACGTATGTAAATGCGGCACTGCCGCTGAACTCCCGCGTGGCTGAACCCCCGTCACCCGCGCGAGCTTGACATCCCAGAGCAAATGCCACGCACCACGCACCACGCACCACGCACCGTTTCATCGAATCTGCCCCACGCTGGTTGAGAGTTGGACGAAGGCCGTAATCACGAACTGGGAGACCTTGCGGTTCGTTTGCCTCTCCTCATTCAGGACGTACGCCATCTGCAGGCCCGCGCCCATGTTGTTGGGAAGATCGGTGTCCATGGTAAGCTGGGCCTGCGACTGCCGGCTGTCCACGTACGGCACGCAGTCCGGCTGCCCGGCGCGGCGCAGACAGGTCGTATTGTCGGCTACAGAATACCCCGCCGTCGTGCGGATGTTAGAGCGCCAGCGGCCCAGGTGCGGTGGCTTGAAGGAGAAGGTCACGGTGCTATTCTGCCCGTTGCGCACGTTGCGGAACAGATTCCCCGCCGCGACTCGATCCGAGGAGGTCCGGGAGAGGTCCACCGTGGTGAACACGACACCCAGCCACGTGAGGGAAACGGACGGCGTGAAGGACTTGTCGACCGTGCTGGCCAACGAGACGCTCGCCGGCGTTCCGAAGGTCGGCTGTTCGTTCACCGACTCGGCGCGGCGGTAGCCGACCCGGGCACTGATGTTCGACAGGATCCGGCCCACAAACGCGCGCGAGGGTGAGAGCGACCAGGTGATCGCGCCGCTGGGCCATTCCCGGGTCCGGTTGCGGATCGCGACCTGCTGATCGGTGCGCAACGTCCACGCGATGCCCCGCGTGCTCCGGAATATGGCGTTCAGGCGCAGCCCCAGCGGCAGCACCGCCGCGCCGCCCGTCGACAAGCTGGTGCTCTGCGTCGCCGACGTCGCGGGCACGCCATTCACCGCGCGGAAGGCATCGAATCCTCCCAGCGCGAATTGATATCCCGTCGGCGGGGCGTCCGTCGCGCGGCTGAAGCTGGACGCCTGCTGGGCGCCATACGACACGTCGACCCCGGTGATGCGGCCGAGCCACTGCGTGACGACCGAGGAGTCACCGAAGATCGACTGGGCCAGGCGGCGCGTGTCGAGCTGCGCCCCAGTCTCGAACCGGCGCGCGTTACTGAACGCCGCCGGAACCCGGAACGCGCCCGCGGTGTCCCCTTCGGTGCGCGCCGGCTGGCGCGCATTGGGGTCGCGCGTGAAGGAGAACGTGGAAGCGACCGACGCGCGGGGGCGTATCCAGCTTCCCACGCGCGGCGTGAGTGCGAGCGACGATGTAATGAGCCGCTGGGTCTCGATGCCGGCGTTGCTGCCGAACAACGATGCGCGCTGCTGGCGGATGAGGCGGCCGATCGTCGTCGAGTCGCCATAGTCACGCAGATCGCGGGTGGAAGTGGCATCGACGCCGAGCTGGACGCCGGTGAGCGGCGCGAGCGACACGCCACCGGAGTTTTGCCACAGTCGCGTCTGCGAAATCGCCGGCGGTGCCGTATCCCCCGGCAGCTGGATCGGCACGACGAACGTCGCGCGCTCGGCGTCCGACCCCACGATGCCGGAGCGGAAATGGACGCGTGAAGGATTCAGCCGCAGCGACATCCCGCCGAGCCGGACCACCGCGGCGTTCGGCGCCATGGAGTAATCGAGGCTCAAGGCGTAGTTCGACGCGCTCGCCCGCGACAGCTCGGTGCGCACGTCTCCGCTGGCCCACAAGCCCGCGACCGACAGCGGATCGAGCAGCCAGCGGGCGAGACCCCCGCCGGCGGTGCGGATGCGGCGCGCCGAAAACGCGTAGCTGGCCGCCGTCGAGCGGGGCGTGCGCAACCCCTGGAGCGCATCGGCGCGCAGGTCCGTCTGATTCAGGTAGAAGGGCTCGCTCGCGGCCAGCGTGCGCTGGAATGTCACGGGGACGGAGAGTCCCCAGCGATCCGGCAGAAAGCGGTCGACCCGCACCGTCCCGCTGAGGTTCGCCACGTTGTCGGTGACGTAGGACGGATCCTCGGTCAGCTGGCGGAACTGCCCGTCTCGTCGTGACAGCGCCAGCGACAGATCGGCGACGTCTGCGGCCGCGATCGCGATATCGAGGGCGCCGGCCGCGCCGGTCTCGCGCACCACGTCACCCAACCGGATGTCGTCCACCCACAGCTCCGCCTGATCGATGAACACACCATTGTTGATGCGCCACATCCCCGCCGCGATCTCCTGCACCCGCGCCAGGTTCGGGGGCGCGCTCCCCGGATCGTGCACGTGCACGATGTAAGGACCCTCGCACATGACGAACGCGCCGTCGTGCGGCACGAGCGTCGAGTCGGGGCATCCCGGGTACACGTGCGCGCTGTCACCGGAGAGCCACGCCTGCTCGATGCGCGCGCGCAGCGCCAGCCAGCGCTCGAACTGCACCACGACCTCCGGCTCCCACGAGATGGTGCGCGCGGGGGTGTGGTACATGTAAAAGTTGTCCTGGTCCTTGCCCGCCTTGATGAAAAACTCGAGATCGCCGTCCTCCCACCCCGCCCCGCGGCCCCGCGCCCAGACCCGCAGGGTGCGGTACTTGAGGAAATTCTTGTCGCCTTCGGTCGTGAACCGAAGATAGGCCTCGGCGCGCTCGCCGCGGCCCAGGCCCCGGCCGAGCAGCCGCAACGAGCGCTCGTTGATTTCGGTGGAGCCGATCTGGAAACTCGCGTCGCGGCGTCCCGCCTCGTTCGTCACGCCGGGGGGGGGCGTGTAGCCGAGATCGCGGTTCTCCGTGCTGACGACGGACGCGACGACCTCCCCGATTCCGGTGCCGCGCTCGCCACCGATCCCGGGCAGCGGCGTGTCGCTGCGCTTCACCCACGAGCTGCCGACGAGCCGCACGCGCGCGAGCGCGAAATACACCTGCGGGTCGGGCGTGCCGGGCGCGGCCGGCGGCGGCGCCACGATGGTGATCCGCAGCGATTGCACCTGCCGCAGGCTGGGGGGGGGCGCGCCGATCTGCAGCGTGTCGGTGCGGAACGGAATCCGGTACAGCCGCCATCCCGACGCACCGCCGGACGGACTGGAGACCATGCCGCCATCGCGCACGAAATAGCGCTCGTCGCCGATCGGAAAGACGTAGCGCACAAAGCTCTCGGCGGTGCGCACGCCGGTGAGTGAGTCGAGTACGAAGTCGCCGTCCTGATCTTCCGTATCGACGGCGCCGTTGTGCCGGCCGCAGCGCGAGCGAATGTCGCCGAAGGCGTAGGGGATCAGCTGTCCGTTCGCGGTCGCGGAGCACAGCGGCAGGGTGTCGATGACGGTGCCGGTGGTCGCATCCAGGATGCCGTCCACCACACGATCGGACAAAATGCCTTCGTCGTTCAGCGTCGCGCTCCAGGTTTGGGTGCGGGGATCGCGCTCGGAGTCGAGGCGCCCCGCGCCGGCGCGCCGCACGCCGAAGTACGTCGTGTCGCCTTCGGGGCTCACGGTGAACGATGCGGGCACGAACGCGAGCGCGTCCTCGAACACGCTGCCGAAATCGAACAGCACGGTCGTGCGATGGGCGCGCGCCACTCGCGCCGCGTCTTCCCACACCCAGAACTCCAGGAATTCGACTCGCGAGAGATCGACGCCGGTTGCCGAGAGGGTCTGCACGATCGATCGCCAGCGCGGCGCGTCGTGCGTTGGGCGCGTCCAGTTGGGGAGCCCGAATGACGGCGATGCGGGCCGGTTGTTCGCCAGGCCGAGCACGGTGTCGGGCTTCATCATGAGCCACAGCACCGGCTCCGCCGCCTGCGCCTGGCCGGTGAAGCGCAGCGTGGGATCGATCTGCTGGGGCAGAAACTGGACCGGCACGAACTGGTTGCCGCTCACGTTGTAGGGCAGGCTCTGCCACGTGAGGAACGCGGCGTCATTGGGGTCGAAGCCGCCCGTGACGCCGAGCGGCTCGGCGCCGCGGATCGACGTCGGAATGCTGCCCCAATGCCACAGGTTGTCGGTGAGGGCGATCGAGCGGGCGACGCCGCCCTCGAACTCCTCGATGTAGGCCTGGCCGAAGCGGTTGGGGGACGGCTTCGAGATCGCCAGCTCGCCGTTGATGCTCACGGCCGACGGCACCGTCGTGTGGACGCCCGGCAGCGCATCCATGGCGCGCGTGATCCAGTCCGGCTGGAAGCGGAGCTGCGTGGATATGCCGCCGATGAAGCCCGACGACGGCTCGAAGCCGAGCGGCGGGCGGGTGAAGGTGCTTTGCTCGTTCTGGAAGATGCCCATCAGGTTGACCTGCCCCACCGCGCCCAGATCGTAGCGCGCCGCGAGGCCGTACGTCGTCGTCGGCGCCAGACTGAAGGCGGCCCGCTCCTCGAATTGCGCCCGCACCTGCGCCGCTCCCCCGCTGAACAGGGAATCGGCGTTCTTGAACTGCACCTGGCCGGTCGTGTAATCGATCGTGTAATCGGTTTCGCGCGTCAGCAGCGTGTTGCGCACGTAGATGCGCTCACTGCCTTCCCGGATCTGGAAGCTGTTCAGGGACAGCACGGAGCGGTCGGCGGACGCGGTGGCATCGACGTGCAGTTTTAGCGCGAAGACCGACGGCGGCCCCTGTGTCGCGAGATAGGCGCGCGGCGTGCGATACAGCGAGTCGTTGCGCTCGGCGGCGACGAGCTTCGTGGCGTCGCCAAACGGCGTCAGATGCGGAAACACGATGAACAGATCCCGCACCGGATCACCCTGATTCGGATCGCGGGCCCGCGGGAAGAGGCGGTTGTACTGATCGAATTGCGTGGGGTCGTTCTCCAATGCGAGCCCGAGGCGCTGCAGGTAGGTATCGCCGGCGGCGCCGCGCTCGCGCTGGTTCACGGTCAGGGCGAGATCGACGCTGGTGCGGTCGATCTCGCGCCCGCCGACGCGGTAGGCGCTGCGGATCTCGAACCGGAATGACGGCGACGCCGCAGTGACCGCCGGTTTGGGATCGTACACGAGCCGCAGCGTGTCCACGACCGCGGTGTCGGGGTTCGCATCGACCGGGAAGGTGCCGATCGAATCGGCCTTGCTCGCGGTGATGTACGAGACGGCGAGGTAATCGCTTTGATCGAGCCGGTTCGCCAAGGCGAACCACGTGCCGGTGGGATCGACGTAGTAGTCTTTGCCTTCCTGCAGGATCTCCCACTCGAAGGGGCCCTCGCGCTGCATCGCGCAATCCACTGCGCGGCTCCCCGGCGCGCACGCCACGGCGCGCACGCCGCCTACGTTCTGGTTGCCGCTCGAGCTCGGCGCGATCGCGCGGCGGCGGTACACGCGCAGCGCGCCGACGGTCAGCGAATCGGGGCGCGCCAGCTGATCGAGCTGGAGAATGTCGATCGCGGGATAGCCCGGCAGCGCGCCCGGATCGATGACGAAGAAAAACCGGCCGGCCTCGTAATCGAGGTCGCGCGACTCACGATCGATCGGCTGGCTCGTGACGTCGCCGACGCTGTAGAACCGGTCTTTCACGACATTGCCCTTCTGCTGCGCCAGGATGCCGCGGAACTCCAGCGCCCCCAGCTGGGCGATCGCCTGGACGCCGAAATTGTTGGCAGGGACCGCGGCGGTGATGAACCGCGACGGGGGCGCCTGGAACGTCACGTTGCCGGCCTCGACCCGCCGCAGGACTTCGTCCTCCAGGCCCTCGTACCAGACGTGGAGGTTGTTGTTGGCGTCGAACTCGCGCTGGCTGTCGAAGTCGACGTCGACGTGCAGCCGCTGCCCCACGACACCGGCGGTGCGGATCGCGTACTGCGGATTGGGACTGATCGTGGGGAAGCCGCCGCTGCATCCCGACAGCGAAAACTGCCGCTCCTGCGACGTGCAGCGCAGATTGCGGAACTGATCGGCTTTCAGCTCGAAGCGCAGGTTGAGCTGCATGCCGAGATCGGCGTACTGGCCAAGGACGCCGCGATGCTCGCCGGGGCCGATGCCCTGATAGCTCGGCGGAGCTTCGGGGGACGCGGGAGGGGAGACGGGGGACGGGGCGAGTGCCATCGGTCCGGCTCCGAACACCGGAAACCGGTGAGCGAGAACTGACTGCGCCCATTCGCGCGCGACGAGCGCGGGCGGCACGCGCGCACCGAGGCGGCCGCCCGGCGCCAGTGCCGGATGGCGCGGCGCGACGAGCGGCGGCACGCCAAACGTGTACACAGGAGCCTGCGCATGAACCCGGGGTACGACGAGCGTGAAGGCGAGCAGAACTAGCTGGGCGAGACGCCGCATCCCTTGTAGAGACTTGGGCTGGCGAATATAATGGCGCGACCGACCGTGCGCATTCTGAGCCGTTACATCCTGCGGCAACACCTCCCTCCACTCGGATACGCGTTGGCGGCGCTCACGTTCGCGATGCTCGTCAATCAGATCGCGAAACAGTTCGGCAATTTCGTGGGCAAAGGCCTCCCGTGGACCGCCATCGTCGAAGTGTTCGCGCTGTCGATCCCGTTCATCGTCGCCATGACGCTGCCGATGGCGGTGCTCGTCGCGGTGCTGTACACGTTCAGCCACCTCGCCGCCGACAACGAGGTCACGGCGATGAAGGCAAGCGGCATCAGCGTGCGGCGCCTGCTCGCACCGGTGATCGGCGGCGCGACGGTCGTTGCCCTGATCTCGCTGTTCTGGAATGACCAGATCCTGCCGCGCTCCAATCACCAGCTGCGGACGCTCCTCGTCGACATCCAACGCAAGAAGCCGACGTTTCAGTTGAAGGAACAGGTGATCAATGAAGTCGTGGCCGGGCAATTCTTCCTGCGCGCCGCCCGCATCGACCCCGCCGCGAACACACTGAATGATGTGACGATTTACGATCTGGGGGACCCCGAGCGGCGCCGTATCATCCTGGCCGACTCCGGTCGCATGGCTTATACCCCCGGCGGCACCGATTTGTACCTCACGTTGATCGACGGCGAGGTACACGAAGTGAAGCGGGCCGATACGGAGCACTTCAACCGGACCTTCTACGCCGTCAACCGGATCAAGGTGGCGGGCGTCAGCAACACGTTCGAGCAGACGCAGAACGATGAGTACCGCGGCGACCGCGAGATGACGATCTGCGCGATGCAGGAGGTCGTGGCGCGCGCGCGCCAGGACATGGACCGCGTGCGGCGCGAGACGCTCGCGTCCGTGACGGCCGAGCTGCGGCGGATCGGCAAGTTACACCCGCTGACGCCCCCCCCGGGTCCGGCCGACACCGCAGCACCGCCGCCGACCGCCTACTGCCGGTTCGTCGGCGCGATCAAGCGGCTGGTCGCTCCCCGCGCGGCCGAAGCCGCACAGACCCCCGTGCGGCTGAAACGCCCTCCTGTCTCCCCCCGGTTGCCGCCGACCAACCTCTCGTACGTTGGGCAGCAATCCGCCAGCCCCAGCGCGTACGCGCAGCGGCTGCGCGCGGCCCGCCAGCGCGCCGCGATCTACGAAGTCGAGATCCAGAAGAAGCTGGCGATCGCAGCCGCGTGCCTGATCTTCGCGCTGCTCGGCATGCCGCTCGCCATTCGCTTCCCCCGCGGTGGCGTCGGGCTGGTGATCGGAACGAGCCTCGCCGTGTTTTCCGTCTACTATGTCGGATTGATCGGCGGCGAGGAGCTGGGCGACCGGCTGATCGTGCCGCCGTTCCTGGCGATGTGGACGCCGAATCTCATCTTCCTGACGCTCTCGATCCCGCTGCTGTGGACCGTGCGGCGCGCCGGCAGCACCGCGCACGGCGGGGATTGGGATGAGCTGAAGGAGCAGCTGTTTGGCTGGGTGGGGCGAATTCGAAATGCGAAATGGGGAATGCGAAATTGAGGACGAAATTCCATTTCCCATTTCGACTTCCGCATTTCGCATTCCGAACGCTCGACCGCTACGTGGTGCGCGACTGGCTGCGCGTGTTTCTGGTCACGCTGCTCGGCTTTCCGATTCTCGTCATCGTGATCGATCTGACGGACAAGCTCGACCGCTACATGGGCCGCGGCATCGCGCCGCAGGTGGTCGCGTACTCGTACGTGTTCGACCTGCCGGAAAAAATGTTCCTCGTGCTGCCCGTCGCGGTGCTGTTCGCGACCGTCTTCACCGTCGGTGCGCTGGGGAGGTATTCGGAGCTGACGGCGGCGAAGGCGTCGGGGATTTCGTTTCACCGCCTCGTGCGGCCGCTGTTCATCGCCGCCGGGGCGGCGTTCGTCGCGGGGCTGCTGCTGGGCGAGATCGCACCGGCGGCGACGGCGCACCGGATGGAGATGCTCGGCGAGAAGGCGCAGCGTGCCACGAGCTCGCGCTACAACTTCGTCTATCGCGCCGATCGCGGGTGGGTGTATGCGATTCGGTCGCTGGAGCTGCGGACCAAAGAGATGACGGACCTCGTGCTGGAGCGCGAGGGCACCAGCGTCACCTATCCGACGATCGTGCTGGCGGCGCAGCGCGCGGTCTACAGCGACACCGGCCCGGCGGCGCTGACCAAGTCGCCGCGCTGGCGGCTGCATCGTGGCGCGCTGCGCTACCTCGCGGGCAGCGAGCCGACCGGGGAAGTCGCGTTCGAGTTCGATTCGCTCGAGTCGCGGACGCTGCTGGAGCGGCCGGTGGATCTGCTCGCCGAGCCGAAGACGCCGGAAGAGATGCGGTACGCGGAGCTGCGACGCTACATCGACGCGCTGGCGCGCAGCGGCTCGAACGCGAAGAAGCTGCAGGTCGATCTCGCGCTCAAGATCGCGATTCCCTTCATTTGTTTGTTGATCGCGCTGTTCGGCGCGCCGCTCGCCATCTCGACGCCCAAGAGCGGCGCGGCGTGGGGCGTCGCGGCCAGCCTCGCCACCACGTTCATCGTGCTGTTGATGTTCCAGCTGGCGAAGGCCATCGGCGCGGGCGGCGTCCTGCCGCCGCTGCTCGCGGCGTGGGGCCCGAACATTCTCGTTGCGGTCGCGGCTGTGTATCTGCTCCGTAAAGCCCCCACCTAGCGTCCTTGACGGGGTCCCCAGCGCGGACCACTTTCTCCCCCGTCGAATGTTTCCCGGTACGTTGCTTCCAGTCCTTCTGAAGAGAGGTCCATTCATGCGTTGGATCGTTCGCTCAGGCCGCGTCATCGTGGCCGCGTTGGTCTTTTCAGGGTTCGTTACCGGGACCGTGCATCCCCAGGGCGTCACCACCGGCGCCGTCGCCGGGGTCGCGATCGACTCGGCAAGCCGGGCGCCACTGGACGGCGCACGCGTCGTCGCGGTGCACGTGCCGTCCGGGACGACGTACGCGGCGGCGACCCGCGCCGATGGCCGCTTCACGATCCCGGGGATGCGCGTAGGCGGCCCGTATCGCGTGACCGTGTCGTTGGTGGGGTACCGGCCGGAAGTCCAGAACGGCATTGGCGTGACGCTCGGCGTCACGAGCGACCTCCGATTCGCGCTCAGACAGGTGAGCGTCGAGCTGGAGCCGATCACGGTGACCGCGACCACCGGCACCGTGTTCAGCTCGCAACGAACGGGTGCGGCGACGACTCTACCAACCGAAGCGCTCGCCCACCTGCCGACGATCAGCCGCCGAGTGGAGGATCTGCTCCGGCTCAGCCCGCAATACAGCCCGATGTCGTTGGGATTCTCGTTCGCCGGACAGGACAACCGGCTGAACAACATGACGATCGACGGATCGTACTTCAACAACTCGTTCGGCCTGGCTGGACAGCCCGGCGACCGGACGCTTGTGACACCGATCTCGCTCGACGCGCTCGAGCAGGTGCAGGTGAATATCGCGCCGTATGACGTGCGCCAGGGCAACTTCGTGGGCGCCGGCATTAACATGGTGACCAAGAGCGGCAGCAACGAGTACACTGGCTCAGTCTTTTACAATACGCGCAACAACGACTTCGTCGGGACGCAGGCCGGGGCGAACAAATTCAATCCAGGCACATTCCAGTACCGCGATATCGGTGTCGCGTTGGGCGGACCGATCATCCGCAACAAGTTGTTCTTTTTCACGACCTTTGAGGACGATCGCCAGACCAATCCGGGCACGACGTTCAAGGCGTGGTCGGGACTAGCGAGCGACAGTGGGCCAAACGTGACACGCGTGCTCGCTTCCGACCTCGACTCGCTCAGTAGTTACCTCCGAAACAACTTCAATTATGAAACAGGTCCGTATCAGGGATACGACTTCAAGACTCCGTCGACGCGGTTCATCGCGCGCGCCGATTACAACCTGAACGACCACAACAAGTTCAGCCTGCGCTATAATCTGCTGAACTCAACCGCCGACATCTTGGTCTCGAACTCGGCATCGGACGGCTTGGGCTTCCGGCGCGGCACGAAGCAATCGCTGAACTTCGCCAACTCGAACTACGCCATCCTGGAGAACATTCGATCCATTGTGGGCGAATGGAACTCGACGATTGGCCGCAACAAGTCCAACAATCTGATCGTCGGTTACAACTCGAGCAACGAGAGCCGGAAGAACGTCGAAGGGCCATGGTTCCCGGAGGTGGAGATCCTCTCGGGCGCCAACAACTACACGACATTCGGATTCGAGCCGTTCACGCCGGACAATAAGCTGTTTTATCACAGCTATCAGCTGCAGGACAACTTTACGCTCTACCTGCCGAAGCACTCGGTGACGCTCGGGGTGAGCGTCGAAAAGTATCATTCGACGAACGTGTTCTTCGATGGAGCGCAAAGCATCTACGTCTACAACTCGCTGGCGGATTTTTATACCGACGCGAACGACTACCTCGCGAACCCGACCCGGACCGTTTCGCCAGTGCGGCTACGGCGGTTCCAGGTGCGCTACGCGAACATTGTCGGACAGAACGAGCCGGTTCAGCCGCTCGATGTGCTGTATTCGGGAGCCTATGTGCAGGACGAGTGGCGGCCTACACGCGACTTGACACTGACGGCCGGCTTGCGGATCGACGCGCCGAAGTTCAAGAATACGGCCTACGACAATGCGGTTGCCGATACAATGACCTTCCGCGACGCCAGCGGCGCGCCGATCCATTACAACAGCGGCGCGCTTCCTGGGGTGAACATGCTGTTCTCGCCGCGCTTCGGCTTCAATTATGACGTGGGCGGGGAGCAGAAGACGCAGATTCGCGGTGGGACAGGTATCTTCACGGGCCGGCCCGCGTACGTCTGGATCTCAAACCAGATTGGTAACACCGGCGTGATTACCGGCTTCATACAGGCTGACACCACGTTCGCTTATCCGTTCAACCCCGATCCCGACCACTACAAGCCGGCGGCCACGGGTGCACCCGCAGCCAATTTCCGCCTGGCGCTCACCGATCCGGGATTCAAGTTCCCGCAGCTGTGGCGCAGCAACATCGCGATCGATCAGCGGCTGCCTTGGGGACTGACGGGAACTGCCGAGTACATGTACTCGAAGGACGTCAACGGGATCGCGTACATCAACGCGAACTTGCCCGCGCCTCAGTCGGCGTTCACGGGCCCCGACGGTCGTCCACGGTGGACCTCGAACAAGATTTACAGCAACGTTACCGATGCGATTGTGCTGACGAATCAGGGTCGTGGGTACTCATGGAACGCGGCCACCACGCTCGAGCGCGCGTTCCAGAACGGACTGTTCGCCAAGGTCGGGTACAGCTACGGCGCGAGCAAGAACACCGTCGATGCCGGCTCGATCGCGTCGGGTTCGTGGACGGGGAACCAGATCGGCATCGATCCCAACAATCCGATCGCTGCCAATTCCCAGTTCTATCCGGGCGGACGGATCTTTGCCGCGGTGTCGTACTCGCGCGACTTCTTTAAGGCCGGAGAAACGAGCGTCAGCGTGTATTTCGACGGTCACAGCGCAGGGACCGACAGCTACATCTTCTCGAATGACATGAACGGCGATGGTGCGACGAACGACTTGATTTACATTCCGCGCAACGTCGGCGAAATGAACTTCGCGACGCTGACTGTTACCAGCGGTCCGAATACTCAAACCTTCACCCCCGCCCAGCAGGTCGCGGCGTGGGAAGCGTACATCAACCAAGATCCCTATCTCCGCCAGCATCGCGGCGAGTATGCGGGACGCAATGCCGCGCGGCGGCCGTGGGTATACCGCGCCGACCTGAGTTTTTCCCAGGCTGTGGGCACGAGTATCGCCGGTCGCCCGAACAACCTGCAGGTCCGGCTGGACATTCTGAACTTTACGAACCTGTTGAACAAGGATTGGGGCATCGGTCAGACAATCGTCAACAACCGTCCGCTGGCCCCCGCCGGTGTGGACGCTACCGGGGCATCGCTGTACCGGCTCGCCACGCTGGGTACGGCGCCAAACGCGACCCTGATTTCCAAGACGTATCAGAAGCTCGCCACGACCAATGACGTCTGGCGGTTGCAGCTGGGTCTGCGGTACATGTTCAACTGGTAGACGACGGACGGACGGCCTGACGGCCGCGCTGGGAAGGATCGTAGGGGCGCAGCATGCTGCGCCCCTATCTGTTTTGGCGGACTGAAATCGCGGGCGGTGGCGCGCGACGCTGGTAGCGGCGGATGGCGAGGTACACCGGCACACCGGTCGCGATGATGCCGATGTCGACCGCAAACTTCAGCGTTTCCGAGACCAGGTAGTTCCCCAACACGAACAGCGCCGCCACGAGAAAGACGAGCGGCACGAAGGGATAGCCCCACGTCAAGTACGGCCGCTCGAGCTGCGGCCGCGTGCGGCGCAACACGAACACGCCCGCCACCGCCAGCGCATAGAACGGCCAGATCCCGATGATGAATTGCTCGGCCAAGTCGTTGAACGTCCGGACCAAAATGAAGATGACGCCCATCCCGATCATCAGCAGCACGGCGGCCGTGGGGGACGACGTGCGGGGATCGATGCGGGCGATGGCCTGCGGCAGCACCCGATCCTCCGCGGCCGCGAAGAAGATCCGCGGCGCCGTCATCATCGACCCGTTCAACGTCCCGAACGTGCTGACGGCGATCACCGCGGAAATCGCGACGACTCCCGCCGGGCCGACCAGGAGGCGCGCGACATCCGCCGCCACCAGCTCGGCCTGCTTCATGCCCTGCATCGGAATGAGATGCAGGTACACGAGATTGGCGCCGAGGTACAGCACCACGACGCTCGCGGTGCCGATCAGCAGCGCGCGCGGCAGCGTCTGCTGCGGCTCGCGCACCTCCCCGCCTACGAAGGCGAGATCCGCCCAGCCGTCGTACGCCCAGAGGATCGCCACCATCGCCAGCAGGAACGGCGACAAACCGACGTGCGCGCGTTGCGCCATCATGTCCGGCACCGTCGCCGCGGTCGCACCGCCCAGCAGCAGGCCGGCAACAATCAACACGGCCAGCGCGCCGGTCTTGAGCAGCGTGCTCAGGTTTTGCAGCACCGCGCCGCGATGGATGCCGAAGTAGTTGACGATCCCAACGAGCACGATGTAGACGGCGCCGAGCACCTGCTCGACGCTGATGGTCAACGGGCCGGCGTGCGCCAGCACCGCCGCGGGATCGTGACCCAGGGTGCGGAGCGTGTACGCCGATGCGGTGATACCGATCGCGCCGTAGGCGCCGGGGCGAATCACGAGCAGCTCCGCCCAGGTGAAGAGAAACGCCGGCAGCGGGCCGAACGATTCGCGCACGAAGACGTAGACGCCACCGGAGCGGGGGAAGGCGGCCGCCAGCTCCGAGTAGGTCAGCGCGCCGCAGAGCACCACCGCGGCACCCACCACCCAGGCGAGCAAGAACAGCGGCACGTCGTCGACGAGCCGCGCCACGCCCGCGGGCGTGCGGAAGATGCCGCTGCCGATCGTCGAGCCGACGAGGACCGCGACCGCGCTCCACAGGCCGAGCCGGCGGGTGAGGCGCTCGCCCCAGCGGTCGGCGGGCATCAAGGGTGCAGACATGGAAGGGGCAATATAAAGCGAGATCAAGGAGGTCCGCTCGGTCCGTGTGTGAAACGCGCGCTGAGAGCGCGCGCTCGGCTGGGAAGTGCGCCCTTACAGGGCGCACACACGCCGAGCGCGGGCTCTTAGCCCGGGTTTGCGCACCAACGCCGAGCCGGGGCTCTTAGCCCCGGTCCACAATTGCAAGATCGGGGTGCCGTTTTTCCTGGCTGCGCACGTAATCAATTGCCCGATGGAGATCCCGAACACCAAGGGACCGAAAATCGTAGCCGGATGCCCACTGCAGCCGGGCCCTCGGCACGTACCCGTCCCGGTTGGCGATGCGGGCGCTCGCGCCCTTCAAGCCTTGGACGAGGCGCGGGAGATCGGGACGGACCGACAGCTCCACGATCAGATGGACATGATTGCTGACGATGCCGATTTCGACGACGCGGCACTCGTGGCGGTCCGCAATCTTTGGGAGGATACGACGAAGAAACTCGGCAACCTGCGCGTGGATCAGCGGAAGACGCCGTAGCGTGGTCCAAGTCAGGAGTCCGTAGAGACGCACCGGCATGATCGGAATGGTGCATTAAGGTCGAGGATCAACCCAACCAATTCGGCGCACGGCGTATCGATTATGGACGCGCCCTGAGAGGGCGCGCTCGGCAATCAGGGCGCCCTTACAGGGCGCACACACGCCGAGCCCGGGCTCTCAGCCCGGGTTTGCTTCATCCCTCCCCAACCCCAATCCGTCGGCGATTAGATTTCGCGCCCTATGACGCGCTTCAAAACGCTCGCCTGGGCCGCCGCGGTGTGCACCTACCTCCTCATCGTCCTCGGCGCCATCGTGCGCATCACCGGTTCCGGGCTGGGCTGCGGTGATCACTGGCCGCTGTGCAACGGCCACCTCTTTCCCCCGACGGGCGACATCGGCACGGTCATCGAGTGGAGCCACCGGCTGGTGGCGGCGCTGGTGTCGGTATTGGTGCTGGCACTTGCGGTGGCGGACTGGCGGCGATCGATGGTCGCGGTCGGCCTGCTCGTGCTGCAAGTGGGGCTCGGCGCCATCACCGTCAAGCTCGAGCTGCCTCCCTGGAGCGTCGTGTTGCATCTCGGCACGGCGATGCTGCTGCTCGCGACGCTGCTCATGACTGCCGTCGGATCATCCCCGGGCTTCCGCCCGGGGTCGGCCATTCTCCTACCACTAGCCTTCGTCACGGTCCTCTTCGGTGCGCTCACCGCGAATCTTGGCGCCGCAGCCGCGTGTGGTGGATTTCCGCTGTGCAATGGCGAGGTCTGGATCACGGCGGGGCCGCTCGCGCTGATTCAGTGGATCCACCGACTGCTCGCCTACTCGCTCGCTGGGTACGCGACGGTGTGGGCGACGCAGACGCCCGGACGTGGGCCGAAAATGGTACTCGGCCTGATTGCCCTGCAGATCGGCATTGGCGCGGCGATCGTGTTGCTCGGCCTGCCTCGGGGGCTGCAAGCGGGTCACGTGGCAGTCGGAGCTGCGGTGTGGTCGGGGATCGTACTGGCGTCGCGCTGAACGCTCGCTCCCAGAATACCAAGGCCCCGGGGATGACGTCCCCCGGGGCCCGTGCGGTTCACGAGAGCGATCAGTTCTTCTTGGTGATCGTTACGGTGACGTTTGCGTCCTCTCCGCTGCTGTACTTTTCGATAACGAGGTAGTGCACGCCAGCGGTTGGCTTGATGGTGAACACTTCCGGGGTCTTGGCGGTCGCCCCCGCGGCGCCTGCTGGACCGCCCTCAAAGCATGCCGCCACGCCCGCGCTGCCGCAGGAGTAGATGTCGATATCCGACACATCGGTAGAACTGACTGTCGGCGGAGTCCAGTTCACGTTGAACTCCAGCGAGTCGGTGCCGTTGGCGTTGTACGTGAAGATCGTGCAGCTCCCGAGTCCACCGCCAGCCGTTCCCTCGCCGCAGTTCGCGTCGTTATTGACCGAGGGCAACAGGGTGATGAACTGAGTGCTCTGATCCGTTACCGTGGGAAGAGGAAGGGTCGGCGCGGACGCATAACCCGTATCTCCAGGCGCCCAGAAATCGCCCGTTTGCGTAACGCTGGCGGACGTCGGTAACGTCACGGCGAGCGGCGGCGCGTACGAGATCACCGACACCCCCGCGATCGTGAGCGCCCCCGGAGAGGAGAACGGTACCAGTACCCTCACCGTATCCGCGCTCTTCGAGACGATCACGCCGGCATGGTTGCCTCCAAACGTCACGCCGACTGCCGCAACATCGAACTTGAGCTGTGCTGTGGAGGCGATGACCAACGTGTCCCCGCCCTTCGGAGTCGTGCTCGACACAGCCCCGGTGAACACGACCGGCACCGCGGAGACCGTCACGGTATCCGTGAATCCCGCGCCCTGCACGACGACGCAGGAGGGCGCCGGTGTCTGCGCCTTCACGACCCCCCGCGATGACGTCGCCGGTATGGGATGATAGCTCGTGTCGGGCCCGGCGGTCACGACGTTGTTGCACGCCGTGAACGTCACGGGGATTGGCAGCGGCGTCGACCGGGCGTCGAGCACGCTCGCAGTCACTGTGGCCGTCTGGCCCACACCGATCTGCAGGTGCGTGAAGTCGACCACCAGCGCGGCCGGGATGCCATCCAGATCCGACAGCGGATCATTCTTACAACCTCCCCCGATAAACGCGACAGCGGCCAGGACGCCGAAGGCTCCGAAAAGACGACGATTCATGCGAACCTCTCTGGATGTTTACCCATGTGAATTAGAAGCGCTGGACGTCCTGTACACCTTCCGGGCCCAACAACGATTGCCAGTTCGGCCGGCTCGGCTCGCGGCGGTCATCCGTCCAGATCAGCGCGTAATTTCCAAACTGCGTCAGATCCATGAACACGTACTTGAGCAGCCGCCCCGACGAGTATTTCCAGACTTCGTACGGCAACGAGTTGCCCGCCTGCGGCCGCTGCATGACTTCCTGCGGTGGCCCGTACTTGATGAAAATCCGTCCCCGATCGGTCCGCCATCCCGGGATCTCGGCGGCGCCGCCCTCGCGGTAGCGGCGGTTCGCTTCGCCGATCCGGGCGTAGAACGCGGCCTGCAGCTCGTTGGCCGGCGTTCCCGCGGATGGGTCCCGCTTCGTCCAGAAGCGCCGCAGGAACGCGCGCTTCCCCTCGACCGTCAGCGAGCTGTAGATCCCCGTCTCGTCCGACGTCATCAAATACATCAGCGGCGCGTACAGCGTATCGAGCGTCGCCTCGCTCTTGCCCTCGAACACATCGGGCGGCGGGGGAGGCTCCACCAGCGCGACCGACTCGAGCCCGCCCATCCGGAACGCCGCGCGCCGCGCGGCGGTCGTATCCCTGCCCTGCACCACCACCTCGAACCCGTACTCGCCGGGTGGGAGTCCCGCCAGATCGATCATCGCGCGGGTGACGCCGCCGCCCGCCCCAAACGGCACCTGCTGCGCGGGCGTCGCCACGACGGGCGTTCCGTCCGCCCGCAGAATGCGTACACTCACGCCCGCCGTCTCCGCCGGCTGCCCCAGGCGCCCCCCGTACCACTCGAGGTAGTAGCCGACTTGCGCCTGCTGCGGCGTGAGCAGAGGTCGCACCGCCGCTTGCACGATGGCGCTCCCTTTGCGCAGCTCTCCCGCGGCGAGCGTCGTATCGCCACCCACCGCCACGCGCATTGCCGTGGCGAGCAGCAGATCGGACGCCGCCGGTTTTGCCGCGAACGCCGTGAGCGGGACCTGCTCCCGCGTCACGCGCCCCGAAGCCGAATCGTGCACGGTCACTTCGACCGTGTACGTCCCGGGACTCGCCGCGAACATGAAGTGCTCGAGCGTCGATCCCCGTGCGGTGGCGAGCATGCGGGCCGGAAGACTCCGCGTCCACGACTGCTCGACCAGCTGGAGATTCGCGCTGTCGCGCACCGAGATCGCGACGCGATACGCCGCCACGCCATTCGGGCCGCGCGTGAGGGTATCCAGCGCCGTAAACGGAATCCTGGCAAACCCGTCCACGACCGTCTGGCCTCCCGCGCTCCGGTAAAAGCGCGTCAGCCCGATCTCGAGACTCTGAGCCGCAGCGCCGGCGGCCCCATGCACCGCCAGCGCTGCCAGCACCAGAAGCATTTTTCCCAGCTTCATCTACGTCTCAACGCCGATGCGGCTCCCCTCCCTCGCTCCTACCAACCGATGCTGAAGCTGAGGAAGTTCACCGATCCGAGCGTGCCGAGGCTCTTCCACGCGTAATCGAAGCCCAGGCGTGTCTGGCCGCGCGCGTATTCGAGCCCGCCGCCCAGTGACAGCCCGTCCGCGGTGAACGTGCCGCTGCTCTCCTTGGTCGGTATCCCGATGACCAGGTCGTTGACCTGGTTATCGGGCTGAATCGTATAGCTGCCCCGCGCCGCGACCGAGAAGCCGCGTTGCCCGATGTTCTGCATCGCCCACTCGAAGCCGGCGCCTGCGCCGGGCTTCGTGTTGTTGGGCTGCGTGAATTCCGACAGCACGGTCAGGTGGTTGGAGCCCTGCGCCACGAGATCGAGGGCCACGCCCACCCGGAACAGCACGGGCAGGGTCCAGGAGCTCGTCGAGAGCGCCGCCGACTGCGGCTCCTGCGGCACGTCGACGGTGCCGAGCGGCGGCTGCCGCGTGACACCGACGATGAGGTCTTCGCCGCTGTGCTGCAGGTTCGTGCCGAGGTTCTGGATCACGAACGACGCGCGAATCGGCCGCGCGCCCACCGAGGCGTGGAAGTTCGTGCCGAAATCGACGGCCACGCCGTTGGCCTTGGCGGTGCCGAGCCGATCGTTGATGAACTTGAGCGTGACGCCCGCGGAGAAGCGATCCGAGAAGTTCTGCGCGAGCGTTCCCGAGATGAAGGTCTGGCGCACCGAGTACGTGCGGCCATTCCCATCGGGATCGGTGAGCGTGTAAATCGGCTGGTCGCTGAATCCGAAGGAGCCGAGGCTGAGGCCCACGGAGCGAACGCCGCCCGCCATCGGGAAGGCGATGCCGGCCCACGCGTACTTGGTGTCCGCGATGTACTGGCTCGTCGACAGCATCACGCCGGGACGGGCGAGCTGCGCCAGGCCGGCGGGGTTGTAGTACATCGCGGTGACGTCGGTCGAGAGCGCCGCGTACGCGCCGCCCAGCGCCGTGCCGCGGGCGCCCGCCCCGAGGAGCAGGAACTCCCCGGAGGCGCCGCCGTAGGCCGTGTTATCCTGGGTGCCCTGCTGTGCGGCTGCCGGAGTGACCAGCACCGCCGCGAGCATCATCGCGCCGCAGGCACGCCACAAATGATTAGTCATGTTGTATCTCCTCATGGCGCGAAGTTGACGACGGTGAACCGGCCGACTTTCGTCTGGCCGTCCGGCGCCTCGACGTGATAGAAGTACACGCCGGAGGCTACGAACTGGTTGTTGCGGTTCCGCAGGTTCCACGTCAGCAATCCGCCACCCGTCGGATCATTGTGTGTCAGCACGTTCACCAGCACGCCACTGACGGAGTAAATCCGCACGATCGCCTGCGCCGGCAGGTTCACGAACTCAAGGACCTTGTTGTTGGCGTTCGTCTCCAGCGCGTTCGACACGTAGTACGGATCGGGCACCGTGTGGATCCGCTGCATGTTGGCAGCCGTCGTGGTGGCCGGACTGAACGTCGAGCCGGTGTACGCGACCCGCACGCGCAGGCCCGGCACGTTGGGCGGCCGCACTTCCCCTGCGAAGGCGTACGAGCCTGCCGTACCCGTGATCACACCCGCATAGAAGCGGGCGTGCCACACGGTTCCGGCCGTGGGCAGCGCGGCCATCTGCATCAGGAAGAAGTGGCCGTTCAGATAGAAGATGAAACCGTTGCCGGTGGTCGTGTACCCGGCCGCGGCGGTCCCGGCGTAGCTGGACAAC
Source organism: Gemmatimonadales bacterium (assembly GCA_035637435.1). Taxonomy (GTDB): domain Bacteria; phylum Gemmatimonadota; class Gemmatimonadetes; order Gemmatimonadales; family GWC2-71-9; genus 20CM-2-65-7. Next base: position 1,418 of record DASPXD010000184.1, on the reverse strand, counting down.
GTGTCGCGGATCGCGATCGGGTCCAAGGACGCCGTGTTCTTCAGCACGGCGCCGAGCGAGTCGTCAATGCCGCCGCACTGCGTCGTGTAGCGCGGCAACGGCGCGACGCAGAACGCGTCCGACCACGTGAGCAGGCCATTCTTGGCGTCACGAGTCGACGCCTGCGGCGTATTGGCAAACGACGCTGTGTCCAGAATACCCCAGCTCGCTCCCGCCCTGGTGCTGAACGGCACCGGCACACCGTGCGTGTCGTCCCACACGGTGTCGATCGCTCCCGCGGCGCCCCACACGACGTGGATATCGGCAGCGCGCGCCACGGTAGCGGTCGCTCCCTCCATGATCCGGCCCGGAGAGTTGGGAATCGACAGGTACGAATGCATGCCCGCGATCGTCACCCCGGTGATCTGCCCGGCGGTCTTCGTGATGTCTGGCACTTTGTTGGTGTTCGCGCAGGCTCCGCTGGCCGGTGTACAGACGCCGCCCACCGGATCGACCGTGTTTTCGTTGGCCGCTCCCGCCCACCAGCGCGGACCATTGCGCGCCGAGCCCGAAGGGATGCCATTCGCATCGGCGCGGCCCCAGTTCGTCAGCCGGAACGTTCCCGGCAGCGTGATCGTGGTCTGCCCGAACAGCGAGAACGTCTCGTTGCCGCCGAAGCGGGATGATTTCGCGGAGTCGATGGCCGTTGCCTCAAAGGCGGCACTGGCCGATGCATCGACGGTCGATCCGGCGAAACCGCTGGCGGGCTGCATCGGCAGCACGAAATGGACCGGTGCCCCCGCGCCTTGACCCGTCAAATAGTAGACGGCGTCGCGGCCCGACCCCGGCAGCACGTCCAGCTCCTGCATGCCGATGCCGATCGAGTCGATCTTGAGCGTGAGGCTGCCGTTGCCGAGCAACTGCGGCAGGAACGCCGCCAGGCCGACCTGAATGCCGTTGGTCGGGGGCATCGGGCCGGAGAACTGACCCGTCGTCGCATCGAGCGTCGGCAGCGCGGCCGCCGCGTTCAACGTCGAGCCGTTCGCCGCGAGCAGCTCTTGCGGCGCCAGCGTGCCGGCGACTTCCTGGCCGGACGGCGCGCGCGGGATCACCGTCTTGGTGATGCGCGTCGATTCGAGCGAGCTCGGACCGGACTTCACCGAGTTCACGTCGAACGCCGTGACGGCGTAGTTGTAGGTAAAGCCGTTGCGGACGTTGTTATCGGTATACGCGAACGCCACGCCGTTGTCGGTGAGCGCCGGGAATCCCTTGGCGCCACCCACAATCGCAGTGTCCGCGGTGAGATTGAGGACGTCACCGTTGGCCAGCTCCACCCGGTCGCCCGCCTTGACCTGGATGATGTTGCCGGCGAGGGCCGTGGCGAAGTTGGTCGTTTTCACCCACGACGTGTCGAACGTGACCGGGCAGCTCGCCTGGAT
>DASPXD010000183.1:0-4994 GCA_035637435.1 Gemmatimonadales bacterium | reverse complement strand
GCCGAGCCCGCGGCCTGCAGCACCGCGAACGGCGTCGTGAGCCATACCGGGACCAGCCACCGCTTGACGTACGGCGAGCTGGCCCAGAAGGCCGCGTCGATCCCGATCCCGGAAAACCCGCCCCTCAAGGATCCGAAGGACTTCCGGCTGGTCGGCCACCGCACGCACCGCCTCGACACGCCGTCCAAGCTGAACGGCACGGCGCAATTCGGGATCGACGTCCGCGTGCCGGGCATGCTCATCGCGAGCGTCGAGCGCTCGCCGGTGTTCGGCGGCACGGTAAAGAGCTTCGACGCCACGCGCGCAAAAGCCATGCCCGGCGTGCGACATGTCGTCCAGCTGGAGAGCACGCCGTGGACAGGGACCGGTGGCGCATGGGGCGTCGGCACTGAGAGCGGCGTCGCTGTGGTCGCCGACACCTACTGGCAGGCTGTGGAAGGACGCCGCGCGCTCCAGATCACCTGGGACGAGGGAGCCAACGCCACGCTCGACGATATCCCAGGCAAGCTCGCGTCACTCGCAGGCCAGGCAGGTGTCAGCGCGCGCAAGGATGGTGACGCAACCGCCGCGCTTGCCGGGGCCGCAAAGAAGCTCGATGCGGTCTATACCGTGCCGTTCCTGCATCACGCCACAATGGAGCCGATGAACTGCACGGCGCACGTGCGCGGCGACGGCACCTGCGACGTCTGGGGGCCGACGCAGAACCAGACGCGCGCTCAGGAGGTCGCCGCGGAGGCGGCGGGGGTGCCCAAGGAGAAAGTCCGCATCCACACGACCCTGCTCGGCGGCGGATTTGGGCGACGGCTCGAATCGGATTTCGTGGCCGAAGCGGTGCGCATATCGAAGGCGGTGAACGCGCCCGTCAAAGTGATCTGGTCGCGGGAAGACGACACGAAGCACGGCTTCTATCGACCCGCGACGTACAACCGGTTCGCGGCCGGACTCGACGCTCAGAACAAGCCGATCGCGTGGACGCATCACATCGTCGCGCCGCCGATTCTCCTCAAGTTTGGTCCGCTCCAGAACGGGATCGATAGGACGCTGATCGACGGCGCGGCGGGTGTGCCGTACGCGTTCCCAAACGTGTTCGTCGATCAGGTCGCCGCGGACCTGCCCGCCATCCCCCTCGGGTTCTGGCGCTCGGTCGGTGCGTCACAGAATGCGTTTGTGGTGGAGTCGTTCATGGACGAGCTGGCGGTCGCGGCGGGGCGTGATCCCTACGAATTCCGCCGCGAGCTGCTGCAAGCGAAGCCACGGCATCTGCGCACGTTGGAGCTCGCCGCGACGAAAGCCGGGTGGGGCACACCGCTGCCGGCCGGCCATGCCCGCGGTATTGCGATCGCGGAGTGGGAACCGACGACCTGCGCCGAAGTCGCCGAAGTGTCGGTGGCACCGGACGGCACGGTGCGGGTGCACCGCGTGGTGTGTGCCGTCGACTGCGGTCCCGTGGTGAACCCGGATACGCTCGAGGCACAGATGCAGGGCGGCGTCGTATTCGGGCTGTCCGCCGCGTTGTATGGCGAGATCACGATCGAGAATGGCCGCGTGAAACAAGGCAACTTCACCGACTACCCGGTGCTCCGGATTCCAGAGATGCCGGTCGTCGAGGTCTACACCGTGCCGAGCACCGACACGTTGGGGGGGATCGGCGAGCCCTCAGTCCCGCCGACCGCCCCAGCGGTGTGCAACGCGATCTTTGCGGCGACGGGGAAGAGAATCCGGAGTTTGCCGATAGGAAAGGTGACCTGAGCGCGGAGCAGGGAGCAGGGAGCAGGGAGCACGGGTCTGCTCCGTGCTCCCTGCTCCGTGCTCCCTTTACCGCAGTGCCGCGACCAGCCCCGCATGATCGGACGGCCAGATCGGATACGCTGGGCCCGCCAGTCGATCCGCTGGCACATTTCCAAAACGATCGACGCTGCCTTGAACATTGTCGCCGAACCCCCGCGTCCAGATGTAATCGATGCGTTGATCGAACTGCGCCACCGGATCCGACAGGTCGGCCACGTGGCAGCACGTCAGGCCATCCGCACCGGGTCGCAGCGAGACCCAGGAGTCGGTGAACCCCGATCCCGCCAGGATCTGATACATCGGCGAGCCCGGTGTGTCATTCAGATCGCCCATCAGCACGAGGGGTGTGCTCGATCCCAGCGTCGCAACCATCTCGCCGACCTGAGCGGCGCGAAGCTGCTTCAGCAGCGGGTCGGACGTCCCCGCTTCGGTGTGGGCGCTGGCAAACGTGTAAGGCTCGCCGCTGATCGTGGTGCGAGCCCACACCCAACCGCGAATCAATGAGATCGGCGTGCCGGGGACTGGGCCGATGTTCGCGGCAAAGTTTTGTCCACTGGCGGCATCGACCGCTACGCGATCGCCGTCGACGAGCAGCGCGTCGTGATCCACCAGACTTACCAGGCCTCCAACGAGGCTGGCGTTGACGTCGGTGACGATCGCGGCGACCTGATAGTGCAACCCGCGACGCGCAAGCGCATCCTGCAGGATCTCGAGAAAATGTTGGTGTACGACGACCGGCATCCCGAGTGGCTGCAAGTCGATGTCGATGTCGGAAACCTCCTGGAGGCCCACGGCGTGTGGCCGGGCGCGCGCGATCTCGTCCGCGATCGCCTCCGCACGTGCGGGGAACGCCGTCTTCCCGACGGTCTCGATCGCGGCCATCAGGGCCGCGAAGTCGTCGTTGGGATCCGGCGTTGTGAGAGCGTGAATCACCAGGTCCACATCCGCACCGACGTAAAGGTTCTGCGTCATCACTGTGATGGTGCGGGCACCCGGCGGCGGTGACGTGATGTTGAACGCGGGCGAGGGGGGAGGCGCGAGAGGGTTGCGATCACTGCAGGCGACCGCGAGTGCGATGGCGGGCAGCACGAGCAGGAAACGACGCATGATAGGCTCCGGGTTGAGGGCCGGTACGTTCGGACGTACCAGCATTCCCGGAGCCCGTCAAGCGTGCGTCAAGACTCCCCGCGCGTGCTCAAAATCTGCTCGCCTGTCAGATACAGGGCGAGCTGCGCCGCGCCAAGGCTACACTTTGACGGCCTTGGCATAGGCGAGCTACAATCCAGCAACCACTCCCACCAAGGAGATCCCGATGAAGGCACGTTCCGTTATTCCGGTCCTTGCCGCTGCCGGGCTCAGCTTGCTCGGTTGTGATCGAGGCGCCACCGCTCCTGAGAGAATCCCCCCGCCGTCGTTTATCACCTATGGGACCGTTGACAACAACGCGCATCCAGCGGTCGTCCTCATCGTCATGGACGTCGCCGGCGAACCGGCGTTCCGCTGCTCTGGCACACTCATCGCACCGAAAGTCGTGCTGACGGCGGGCCACTGCGCCGGAGAGCCGGGCGAGTTCAGCGGTATGCGCGTCTTCACGGAGTCGGACGTCGAGAACGGCAACAATAACTATCCGTTCGCCGGCCCTAACACCGTCGAGGCCGCGGCGTGGCACGCGCATCCGCTCTTCACCGAAAGCGCATTCTTCCGACACGATGTCGGAGTGGTGCTTCTGACGAAGCCGGTCAAGCTGGCTGCTGATCAGTACGGCCGACTCCCTGCACAAGACCAGCTCGACGCGCTACAGCCGAGCAGTTCCACGGTATTCACCGCCGTCGGCTACGGCCTCCAGCAGATCAACCCGGTTTTCATCGAAGCCGAGAAAATCCGCATGTTTGCGGAGCCGCACCTCGTGCAAATCAACACTCCGGGTTTTACGGGCGATTTCTCCTTGCTCCTGTCGAACAACGCCTCGACGGGTGGCACGTGCTTCGGCGACTCCGGCGGCCCGAACTACCTCGGGAGCAGCAATGTGATCGGCGGCGTAACATCGTTCGGGCTCAACGGGACGTGCGGTGGGACGGGCGGAGTGTTTCGACTGGATCGCAAGAACGTGCTGGATTTCGTGAGCCGGTACTTAAGGTGAGGTGCCGTCAAGAATTCACAGGCTGGGCACGAACTAGCGAGCGATTCCCGTCCGGGGATTGATGTCGCGCACGCCCCGCAGGATCATGCGCCGGAAGTGAATGCTGTGGATCTTCGTCCAGTAGCCTTCCAAATCCCGGGAGCGAAGCGCGATTGCCCCGCGACGCGTGACGCCGGGCGGCGGGGGCACGAGCGCCGCGAGCCGGTCATAGACCACGCCGCGCAGCGCCGGCATGACACGCTGCAGCAGATGCCACACCGAGAGCGCGTCCTGCGGGCGTGCGAGGGCTAGGATGTTGCGCATCGCGCGCGCGCGACCCTTTTCGAAATCGAACGCGATGAGGGCGCGCACGAGCGGCGCCGGTGCGTCCTCGACGTACGGCGTGCCCGGACCGGTCCCGGGGCGAATCTGCATGAGCGCGCCCAGGGGGACGCGCGCCGAGCGCAGTCCCGTCTCAAACTCCACTTCGCCACCGGTAACGTGCAGCAGACCTTTGCCGAGGGAATCGGTGGCCAACGTGTAGGCGCAGCCGAGATCGACCGCTGTCCCTGCGGGGGTGTCGACGAAGAAGAGACGCGGGACGGCATCGACCTTGGCCGCAATAGTGCCGCGCGCGAGCGCCAGGCGATGCTCGTCCGCGCGCGCGACTACGAGCTGCACGCGGGTGTCCGGTCGCACTTCGACTTGGCCGATCCGGCCGACGGCCACGAGCGCGCGCGACGAGTCGTCCGTCTGCAGCCAGTCGCCCACCCGGAGCCGGCCGGACGCGGCGAGCCGCTTCGTCCCGATGAGCGGGCGCCCCGCCAGCGCGGTGACGTCCCAGGCCGTTGGTTTGATCGTGCGTCCGACCATCAGGAGCACGAACGCCGCCGCGGCCGCCAGCGGAACCCAGTACCAGCGTCGCCACGAGCGCGCGTTGATCTGGGTCGAGATCTCGGGCCACAGGTCGCGCGGCGGCTCGATGCTCTTCGGCAGCTTATTAACGGCGTCCAGCAACTCCCGTTCGTTCATCGCTCCAACTTCTCCCGTAGCAGGCGGCGCGCCCGAAACAGCTGCGCCTTCGATG
>DASPXD010000182.1:0-4449 GCA_035637435.1 Gemmatimonadales bacterium | reverse complement strand
TACGCGTTCGTCATGAACGCAACCAACCATGACAGCAAGGCGGGGCCCAGCACTCCGGTGGCGTTAGCGGTCCCGAGACTGGCGGGCGCGAAATGGACTTCGGGTGCCGCACTTGGGGCGCAGAATCTCAACGGGGTCGCCTACGGCCCGACCACCAAAAAGATCGTAGCCGTGGGCAACTCGGCTCCAGGAACACCTCCGACTCCTACCATCTTCGCGGGCGACTTCAACTACACCAGCGCGAATCCTCCCGGCGTGACTGCATGGACTCCGCCGACGTCGATCCCGAACGGATTCGTCAGCGACCTCAGTGCGGTAATGTTCTCGGGAAGTCAATTCATCGCGCTCGGCACGGACGGCTCGATCCTGACTAGTCCCGACGGCAATACTTGGACTTCGGCGGCCTCCATTCCGAGTGGTGGTGCCGCCGGTCCCAGGATGAACAGCATAGCGTTCGGAACTGTATCCAACGCGACGATATATGTGGCGGTAGGTGACGGCGGAAGCATATTCACGAGCCCAGACCTCGTCACTTGGACTGCGGCGACGTCCCCCAGGGGAAATGACTTGTACAACGTCTCCTTTCCCAACGGCACCTTCGTCGCGACCGGAGCAAACGGCACGCTGCTGACGAGCGCCGATGCGATCACCTGGACTCTCCAGAGTTCGAATACGCTGACGGCTCTTCGAGGCACCACTTACGGCACGGGCCCAGCGGCCGGGGCGTCCGCTCAATACGTGGTCGTCGGGGATTCAGGCACGATCGTGACCAGTACCAATCTAACGGACTGGAGCCTCATCACGCCCCCGCCGCTGCCGCAGGATTTGCGAGCCATCAGGTTCGGCACCCGGTTCGTCGCGGTTGGGCAGGAAGTCGTGGTCGGCCAGGGGGGCGCGGTTGCGTACAGCGACGATGCAATCAACTGGTCGTTGTCAAGCTTCCCGCCAGGCTCCCCGGCCCCGGATCTCGCCGCTATCATCTTTACACCCGCGATGTACCTTGCCGTGGGACCGTCGGGAGCAAACGCCGTTTCGAAATAACCGCTGACCGGGATTCAGCGGTTGTCCGCCGCGATCTCCGCAGCGCTCCATCCGCCGCCCACGGCCTTCACCAAAGCGCTCCGCCTCATCGCGCCTCCAGCGCGGCTCCGCGCCCGCGCCCCGCCCGCGCGCGCCCGCACCACAGCCGGAAGCGGTCCAGGTACAGGTACACCACCGGCGTCGTATAAAGCGTGAGCAACTGGCTCACGACCAGACCGCCGACGATGGCGATTCCGAGCGGACGGCGGAACTCCGAGCCGTCGCCGAAACCGATCGCGAGCGGCACCGCGCCCAGGATCGCAGCCATCGTGGTCATCATGATCGGGCGAAAGCGCAGCAGGCACGCCTGGAAAATCGCCGCTTCGGGGCTCTTGCGCTCGCTCCTCTCGGCTTCGATCGCGAAATCGATCATCATGATGGCGTTCTTCTTCACGATGCCGATCAGCAGGATCACGCCGATCAGCGCGATGATGCTGAACTCGGTGCGAAACGCCATCAGCGCGAGCAGCGCGCCGACGCCCGCCGAAGGCAAGGTCGAGAGGATCGTGACCGGATGGATAGTGCTCTCGTAGAGAATACCGAGCACGATGTAGACGGTGATGAGAGCGGCGAGGATCAGCCACGGCTGACTGTCGAGCGACTGCCTGAACGCGCGAGCCGTCCCCTGGAAACTGCCGTGCACGGTGGTCGGAACGCCGAGCTGCACCATCGCATGGTTGATGGCGTCGGACGCCTCGCCCAGCGACACGCCGAGCGCTAGGTTGAACGAGATCGTCGAGGCGACGAACTGGCCCTGGTGGTTGACGGAAAGCGGCGCCGTGGTGGGCTCGCTGCGCGCGATCGCGGAGAGCGGCACCTGGCCGCGCGTGGGCGAGAGCACGTAGAGGTTCGCGAGCGCTTCCGGGCCCTGCCAGTACTGCGGCGCGACCTCCATCACCACGTGGTACTGGTTGAGGGTCGAGTAGATGGTCGAGACCTGCGCCTGGCCGAAGGCGTTGTAGAGCGTCTGGTCGATCATGCGCGTGGTGATGCCCAGGCGCGCGGCGGTGGCGCGGTCGATGACGAGCGTCGTCTGCAGGCCCTTGTCCTGCTGGTCGGTGTTGACGTCGGCGATCTCGGGCAGTTGCGCGAGCGCCTGGCGCACGCGCGGCTCCCAGAGCCGCAGATCCGCCAGCTCGTCGGCCTGTAGGGTGAACTGGTACTGCGCGTTGGCCTGGCGTCCGCCCATGCGAATGTCCTGCACGGGCACGAGAAAGAGATTCGCGCCGGGCTCTTGCAAGAGCTTGGGACGAAGTCGCGCGATCACCTGGTCGACGCTCGCCGCGCGCTCTCTCACGGGCTTCAGCGTGATGAACATGAATCCGGAATTGCGCTGGCCGCCGCCGGTGAAGCCGACGACGTTCTCCACCGCCGGGTCGCTCTTCACCAGCGCCGCGAAGTCTTCGAGCTTCTGACGCATCGCCTGGAACGAGATGCCCTGGTCCGCCTGGATTGAGCCGATCATGCGCCCGACGTCCTGCTGGGGGAAGAATCCCTTCGGGATGTGGACGTAAAGATAGACGTTCAGCCCTATCGTGGCGGCGAGGATCAGCATCATCAGCCGCGAGTGCCGCAGCGCCCACGCGAGGCTCGCCTCGTACTCGGCGAGCATCCAGCTGAACACGCGCTCGCTCGCGAGGAACAGGCGACCGGGCTTGCGCTCGCTGACCGGCCTGAGCAATCGCGCGCACATCATCGGTGTCATCGTCAGCGAAACGGCGAGCGAAACGAGGATCGCGGCCGAGAGCGTCACGGCGAACTCGCGGAACAGGCGCCCGACGACGCCGCCCATGAAAAGGATCGGGATGAACACCGCGATCAGCGAGATGCTCATCGAGACCACGGTGAAGCTCACCTCGCGCGCGCCTTTGAGGGCCGCCTGGAACGGCGCCATGCCGCGCTCGATGTGGCGCGACACGTTCTCCAGCACCACGATCGCGTCGTCCACGACGAAACCGGTGGCGATGGTGAGCGCCATGAGCGACAGGTTGTTCAAGCTGAAGCCTGCGAGGTACATCACGCCGAACGTGGCCACCAGCGAAACCGGAACGGCGACCGCGGGGATCAGCGTCGCGCGCGCGTTGCGCAGGAACAGGAACACCACCATGATCACGAGCGCGATCGCGATGACGAGCGTTCTCTCGACTTCGCGCAGCGACGCGCGGATGGTGCTGGTGCGCTCGAGTACGACTTCCAGATTGATCGTGCTCGGGATCGACGCCCGCAGGAGCGGCAGGAGCTCCCGCACGCGCTCGGTCGTATCGATGATGTTGGCGTTCGGCTGCCGGTTGATGATGACGAGCACCGAGGGCTTGCCGTTGGCGATGCCGGCGTTGCGCAGGTCCTCGACCGAGTCGACGACCTCGGCGACGTCCGAAAGGCGCACCGCCGAGCCGTTGCGGTACGCGACGATGAGCGGGATGTACTGGCTCGCTTTCTTCGCCTGGTCGTCGGCCATGATCTGCCAGTGGCGATCCTCCAGATCGACCGAGCCCTTGGGGCGGTTGGCGTTGGCGGCGGCGAGCACCGTGCGCACCTCGTCCAGCCCGATCGCATACTTGTTGAGCGTCATGGGATTCAACTCCACGCGCACCGCGGGAAGCGACGCGCCGCCCACCGTCACCTGGCCGACGCCCTCGGCCTGGGAGATCTTCTGCGCGAGGATGGTGGAAGCGGCGTCGTACATCTCGCCGCGGTCCAGCGTGTCGGAGGTGAGCGAGAGGATCATGATCGGCGCGTCGGCCGGATTGACCTTGCGGTAGGTCGGGTTGCGCGGGAGACTCGTCGGCAGCTGGCTCCTCGCCGCGTTGATCGCCGCCTGCACGTCGCGCGCCGCGCCGTCGATATCGCGGTCGAGATCGAACTGCAGCGTGATGCGCGAGTTGCCGAGCGAGGAGGACGAGGTGATCTCGGTGACGCCGGCGATGCGGCCGAGCGCGCGCTCGAGCGGCGTCGCCACGGTCGCCGCCATCACCTCGGGACTGGCGCCCGGAAGCTGCGCCTGCACCGAGATCGTCGGGAAATCCACCTGCGGGAGCGGCGCCACGGGCAGGAGACCGAAGGCCGCCGCGCCGGCGAGCAGGATCGCGACCATCAAGAGCGAGGTCGCCACCGGCCGCAGGATGAACAGCCGCGAGGGATTCATGCGCCCTCTTTGCGGCGCCGCTTGCCCTCGCCTTTCCCCGGCGCCTTGCCGCTGTTGCCGGGCGCGGCGCCGGCCGCGCCATTGGGAATCTCCACTTTCGCGCCGTCGCGCAGGCGGTCGCTGCCCTCGACGACCACCCGCTCGCCAGGCGCAAGGCCGGATTCGATCGAAACGTTGTCGCCTTCGGCCATGCCGACGCTCACCTTGCGCAGTGCGACCGTCCG
>DASPXD010000181.1:0-2714 GCA_035637435.1 Gemmatimonadales bacterium | reverse complement strand
GGTGAGGCGCGTCTGGTGCGCGCCGTCCCCGTCCGTCACGTAGATCTCCCAGTTGCCGTCCCGGTGTGACGCAAACGCAATCCGGGCGCGGACGGGCTTGGCGGGTGAGGCGCTCTGGAGCATGAGGGCGAACGAGCACAGCACGCCCAGCGGGATTCGAGTGGACGCCAACATCGATAGCCCCGTGATTGGGTTCTCTGCTGTGATGCCGCCCAGCCCGCTGGCGTTTGTCAGCGGAGCCAGGTATGACGTCACCTCGACCACGCGGGTTGACTGCCAGTTGATGTGCATCAGCCGTTTCCTTGCGATGCCCGCCGAGCATGTCTACGTTCCGAACATGATGTCGCTCATGACCGCGGAGGACCTGCTGAAGCCGGGCGTGCCCGAGCGCGCAGACCTTGTGCGGGGTGTCCTGGTGGTCCACGAACCGCCCGGTTTTCGACACGGCGAGATCACTGTGCGGCTCACAATTGCACTCGGCACCTATGTCGACACCCGCCATCTCGGTCGCGTAGTCGCCGGGGATGCGGGATTCAAGTTGCAATCGGAGCCCGACACGGTGCGTGGGGCTGACATCGCGTTCGTCAGTTGGGAGCGAATGCCGCAGAAGTCACCCTTAGGCTTCCCGCCGCTCGGGCCCGACCTCGTTGTCGAGGTCCTATCACCCGGCGATCGACCCGGCGAGACGCTCGCCAAGATCGCGGACTGGCTCTCCGCTGGGACTCGACTCGTCTGGGTGATCGATCCCGAGCGGCGACTCGCGCGGATCTACCGACAGGACGGTTCGGAGTCGATTCTTGGCGAAGCCGACGCATTAGAAGGTGAAGACATCCTTCCGGGATTTGCCTGCAAACTCGGCGTGGTGCTGGAAACGATCGTGTAGGACTATCCCGGACGACGTAGCGCGCGTTCTCGCTTAGACGTCACGGCCATCGGAGCCCTCCCGAAGTAGATGCGCTGCGACCAAGATGATCCACAACCCCTGCAGCAGCGTGACGATCACAATGCCACCCGCGGTCAGGTGGAGCCAGCCGGTCAAAACCCCAAGCGCCAGCACTGCGCCGATGATCACGCCCGCCGCAGCCGGCAGCCGGGCAAACCCCCGCCCGCCGATCGGCCACAGCGCCGCGCCCCACAGGATGAGGCTCGCGCCGATCGCGGCCACACTCACCTTGGCGAAGCCTTGATTGAGCTGGCCGGTATAGCCGAGGAGCAGAGGGTCTCGGGCGACGTCGGGGGCAATGAATCCGCTCAGCGTAGCGGCCGAGAGAATCGCCACAATCCCAAAACCGTACAACACGAGCGCCGCGGTCGCGACGTCGGAGCGCAACGAGCGCCACAGCCCGAGCAGGCCCAGGAAAACGACGGGCTGAGCGGCGAGCGCCACGCCATGCACCCAATGGTTGATCGTGACGAGCCGGGCGCCTCCCCGCGTGATGTCGCCACCGGTGGGGTGCATCCCCATGATGAGGAGCGGCGCAACGACCCCGATCAGCAGCGCAACCGCGGCGCGGCGTTCCTGTGCCATGCTCATGAAGGCTTCGTTCCCACTCCCTTGAAAAAGGTGTAGCAGAACACGCCATCGGGTTGTGCCGCACGATAGAGATCGCGGATCCCTGCATCGAAAGTCGCGGCATCGATGATGCGGGCCGCGAGCGCCTCCTCCCGCACGGCTGCAACCATCCACGTGAACGTTTTCCGCGTGAAGCTGTCGACCAGATCCGGTGTCGTCGCGTCAACGTAGACGACGCGCGGTGTCACGCACGGCGCCTCATAGCCTGCTTGCACGAGCAGCGGATACAGCTGCCGGCCGATACAGGCATTCCCGCCGGCCCGCCGCTGGAGCTCCACCTGACAGGCGATCGCCCGGTGCGCGATCTCGGAGTCCGGATGGAAGTACGCAGAACCGTGATCTCCCTCGAAGATCGTGACGGTCCCACCGAGCTTGAGCAGCTGCTTCACCAGCTGCAGCGCTGCGATTGGATTGGAGAGGTGTTCGAGCACAAAGCAGATGAATACGTGATCGAAGGACGCTGGTTCAAACGGCAGCGCATGCAGATCCGCGTGCAGAAACTCGACATTCGACAGGCCGGCCGCCGCGACGCGTTCCATGGCGCGCGCGAGCGATGCGGTCGCATGATCGAATGCGACGATCTGCGCGCCTGGACTATTGCGCGCCAGACTGACCGTCTGGGCTCCGGTGCCGCAGCCGACCTCGAGCACGCGACTGCCGGGCGGAAACCTGGTATCCCCATGGAGCAGGCGAACGACCGAGGCAGCCTGCGCCAGCAGACGCTCGCTCTCGCGCTCGCCGTACCCATGGATGTACACACCGGGAAAAGCTCGGCCGGCGGGACGCCGGCGTCTTGAATGTTATTGCAGCCGTGCTGCCCGACGCCACGCGCCAGGCGTGAAGCCGAACTGCCGCGCAAACACGCGCGTCAAGTGACTCTGGTCGGCGAAACCGGTCTCCGCCGCCGCCGCCGCGAGGGTAACTCCGTCACGAATCAGCACCCGCGCACGCTCGGCGCGGCGGCGCAGCAGCCACGCGTGGGGCGGCAGCCCATAGGCTCGCTCGAATCGGCGCAAAACCTGATAGCGGCTCAATCCCGTGAGCTGGGCCAGGTCCGCGAGACTCGGCACTCGCGCCGAGTCGTCAGCGAGGCGCTCGCGGACCTGTTGGAGGTCCGAGGATGGCGCATCGCGCCACCGCG
>DASPXD010000180.1:0-27565 GCA_035637435.1 Gemmatimonadales bacterium | reverse complement strand
CGCCATGAGCGCTACGGCGGCGATGCTGACCAACACGCGAGCGGGCCGGCTCAGCGGCATCATCTCAGGACACCCGGGCCTAAATTATCCGCATTATGTTTGCCCGCCAATGAATCAGCTCCCGTGGATGCGCGCCGCCGTGGAATCGCTCGCGCAGTGGGACGCGCACACCGCATTGGCGGCCGCGGTCCGCGCCGACGGGCTCACGCGCACGCTGGTGTGCGGCATGGGCGGGTCGAGCCTCGTCGCCGACGTCCTCGCTGAGACGTTTGGCGTGCGGAGTCTCCACGTACTGGACAGCACCAACCCCGCCGCCGTCCGTGGGGCCGGCGACGAATCCGACCTCGCGCGAACGGCGTTCGTCATCTCCAGCAAGTCGGGCAATACGGTCGAGACGCTTGCGTTCTGCCACTACTTCATGGCGCGGGCCCGCGCCGAGCAGTTCATCGCCATCACGGAGACCGGGAGCGAGCTCGACCGCATCGCGCGCCGGCGGGGCTTCCGCGCGATCATCCCACATCCACCCGGCATCGGTGGCCGCTATGCCGCGCTGACGGCGATCGGCATGGTCCCCGCCGCGCTGAGCGGACTCGACGGCCGCACCCTGCTCGAGCGGACGCGGGCCGTCGACGTTGCGGCGGCCCAGGCGATGGGCTTGGGCGTCGCGGACCGGGCGCTGGCCGGCCGGGACAAGTTGTGCCTGACCCCACCGCCCCGGATCGGCGCGCTCGCGGATTGGATCGAGCAGCTCATCGCCGAGAGTTCCGGCAAGGACGGGCGCGGCGTGGTGCCCATCGTACAGGATCCCGCCCGCGGCGCGTTGCCCGACTCGCAAACCGCCGGGCCCGACCTGTTCTCCGCCGATCCACTCGACCTCGCCAGCGAGTTTCTGCGCTGGGAGTACGCCACGGCCGCGTTGTGTGAGCGGCTCGGCGTCAACGCGTTCGATCAGCCCGACGTCGAGGAGGCCAAGCAGCTCGCGCGCGCGGAATTGATGGGCGGGGATGGACGTGCGGGGGCGGGGCATGCAGTTGTAGGGGCGCAGCGTGCTGCGCCCCTACCCACGTTGACGCCCGCGGAACTCCGGCAGCAATTCCGGCGGGGCGATTATTTCGCAATCCTCGCGTATGTCCCGCCCACGCCGGACGTGCTCGCGGAGCTGCAGGGCTTGCGCGCCGACTGGGGCCGGGCGCTCGGTTGCGCCACGACGCTCGGCATCGGTCCCCGCTATCTCCATTCCACCGGGCAGCTGCACAAAGGCGGGCCACCGACCGGACTGTTTCTGGTCATCACGACCGATAACGACCGAGACCTCGACATCCCGGAGATGGAATGGACGTTTGGCGAGCTGCATCGCGCCCAGGCTCGCGGTGACGTGCGCGCCTTGCTCGCACGCGGCCGGCGCGTGGCCCACGTGCATCTCTCGAGCACTGCGGAGCTGTCGGAGCTGATGCCGTGACAGCATTCATCTTTCATCTCATCCCGCACACGCATTGGGATCGCGAGTGGTTCCTCCCCCGCGCCGCCTTTCATGCGCGGCTGGTTTCGATGTTCGATGACCTTCTCGAGCGGCTGCACGCCGATGCCGCGTTCCGCACCTTCCTGCTCGACGGACAGACGGTGCTCGTCGAGGACTACCTGCGTGCGCGTCCGGAGCGGGAGAACGACGTCAAGGCACTCGTAAAGACGGGGCGTCTCCAGATCGGGCCCTGGTACGTGCTGGCGGACGAGCTGATCCCCTCAGGGGAATCGCTGGTGCGGAATCTCCTGCTGGGCGCGGCGGACGCGGAACGCCTCGGCGGACGATTGGACGTGATGTACTCGCCGGATGCCTTCGGCCATCCCGCCGCGTTGCCGACGCTGGGGCGCGAATTCGGAATGAAGGTCGGCCTCCTGTGGCGCGGCCTGGGACGTGAGCCGGGACAGGAGCGTGACTTCGTCCGCTGGCGCGGGACGGATGGCAAGGACATCCTGGTCTGGCATCTCCCACCGGATGGGTATGAGATCGGGGCCGGGTTGCCCGGCTCGGGCGCGCGCCTGCCGGATGTCTGGACACAGGTCCGCGCCTCGCTCGTCGAGCGGGCCGCCGGCAAGCACATCCCGCTACTCATCGGCGCCGATCATCATGCTCCGCACCCCACGCTCGCGCGACTGCGCGATCTGCTCGCCGACCTCGAACCCGCGAGCGCGTTCCGCATATCCCGGCTGGACGAATTCTTCCAGGCCGCTGAAGCCAGTCCGGCGCGCGCGATTGCCGGTGAGCTGCGCTGGTCGTACGGCTATACCTGGACGCTGCAAGGGGTGCACGGCACCCGCGCACCGCTGAAACGCAGGCACGCGCAGGTCGAGCTCTGGTTGGAGCGCCTGGCGGAGCCGCTCGTCGCGTTGGCGCGCAATGCGGGACATCGCGATCGGCGGCCCGTCCTCGAGACGGCGTGGCGGACGTTGGTGCGGACGCAATTCCACGACACCATCGCGGGATGTACGGCTGATGCCGTCGCCGACGCAGCCGCGCACCGGCTCACGGAAGTCGCGGCGTACGCCGCCGAGTTGACGCGGGGAGCACTCCAGGAGCTCGCGGGTCACGATCCCGATGTCGCCCGTGAACGTGCGGAGGGCACGCAGCCGGCGTTGGTGCTGTGGAATCCCGCGGCGCGCCCGCGCGGCGGCGTGACCGTGGCGGACGTCACGCTGTTCCGGCGCGATGTGCTCGTGGGTCCGCCCTCGGAAGGACGCTCAGCGCGCCAGGGGCCGGGCTACCGGCCTTTCGCACTTTATGGGCGAGATGGGAAAGCGATCCCTGTGCAAGTTCTGGCGCAGCGCGTGGCGCAGGAGCGCATTGACGCGACGCGGCACTATCCCGATCAGGACGAAGTGGATCAGGTCCGCATCGCGTTTCGATCTCCCCCTCTTCCCGGCCTGGGGCTCGCGGCCTTGACCAGCGGCGCCGCTGCGCCACTCGCTCGGGGTGAGGACGTGCGCGTACGCGGTCGCGCACTGGAAAACCGCTTCGTCGAGGTTGCCGTCGAGGCGAACGGCGCGATTACACTCGTCGATCGCAAGCGCAACGAGCGTTACGGGGAGCTGTTGCGCCTGGAGGACGGCGGTGATGCAGGCGACGCGTACACCTACTGTCCACCCGTGCGCGACCGCGTGAAGCAGAGTCGTGGTCCCATCACCGTCCGGCGGCTCGCAGCGGGGCCGCTGGTCGCGGCTCTCGAGGCGCGCTGGGAATTGACACGTGGAATCGACGCCCGATCGCTCGTGCAGTTGTACGCCGACAGCCTCATCGTTCGTGTGAGTCTCGAGATCGACAACCGCAATTCCTATCATCGGTTGCGCGCGCGTCTGGCGACGGGTCTCGCCGGGGCGCTGGCTACGGCCGGCACGGCGTTCGGCGCCGTTCCGCGACCGGCGGTCGTCGCCGATCCGGCCGCCTATCCGCGCGAGACACCGGTGCGTACCGCCCCCGCGCAGCGGTTCGTGGCCGCGGCGCGCGCTGGCCGGGGATTGGCGGTGCTCGCGCCGGGCTTTTTCGAATACGAATGGACCGCTACAGGCGATCTGCTCATCACGCTGCTGCGGGCGGTGGGGGATCTGTCGCGCGGCGACCTCCCGGCTCGTCCGGGCCATGCGGCGTGGCCCACGCCGGTACCCGGCGCGCAATGCATCGGCAAGACCCGCATCGATCTCGCCATAGCACCGGTGAGCGCGGCCGACCTGGAGCGCGGCGACGCCGTGCCGCAGCTGTGGGAGGATGCGTTCCTGCCTCCTCACGGTCTGTGGCTGCGCGACGCCGCCACACTCACGGTGGCGCCGGGGGATGTGGCGCTGGAGGGCAGCGGACTCGTGTTCTCAGCGCTCAAACCGGCGCAAATCGGATCACCGATGGTGCTCCGTTGCTACAACGCCACCGACCGCAAGACCGCGGGCGCGTGGCGCTTTGGCAGCGGCGTCAAAACCGCGCACCGCGTGCGCGCCGACGAGCGCGAGGCGGTGGCGCTGGTGCTCGAGCAGCGCGGCAATGTCGTGCGATTTGTCGCCGAGCCGCACGAGCTCGTGTCGATTTTGGTGACGTAATGCAAGAACATTCGTTTGAGACGTCGCGATCGGCGCGGTACTTCACGTTGGGGTCGCCCGGCAATGCCGGCGCGGTGTGGTTCGTCTGTCACGGGTACGGGCAGCTCGCCTCACGGTTCCTCGAGCGGTTTCGCCCGCTCGAAGCGGAGCGGCGCTGTATCGTCGCCCCTGAGGGACTGTCGCGGTTCTACCTGACGGAGAGTCCGGCCGAACGGCGCGTCGGCGCGAGCTGGATGACGCGCGAAGACCGCCTGCACGAGATCGACGATTACGTCCACTATCTCGATGCGCTGCACACGAAGCTCGTGCCGCAGGGCGCGACGGTGACGGCGCTGGGATTCTCACAAGGGACGTCGACGGTGTGCCGCTGGGCGGCGCTCGGCTCGGCGCGCATCGACCGTCTGATCGTGTGGGGCGGGGAAGTGCCGCCCGATCTCGACCTGGCACGTGCGGCGCCGCGGCTACGCGCCGCCCGGCTCACGTTCGTCTACGGCACACGCGATGAGTTCTTCACGCCGAAGATTGTTGCGGCGACGGAGGCGCGACTCCGCGAGCGAGAGATCCCCTTCGAGCTTATTTCATTCGACGGCGGCCATGAAATCGATGAGGCGACGCTGCGCAGTCTGGTCTAACGCCGCAGGCCCGGATCCAGCAGGTCGCGGAGCGCATCCCCCAGCAGTGTGCAGGCGACGACGACGAGCACGAGCGCGACTCCGGGAGCGGTGGCGACCCACGGCGCGTTGACGAGCGTGTCGCGGCCCGACGCGATCATGTTGCCCCACGACGGCGTCGGCGGCTGCACGCCGAGGCCCAGGTACGAGAGCCCAGCCTCCAGCATGATCGCGTTGCCCACGCCGAGCGCAGCGGCGACGATCACCGGCGTCAACGCATTGGGGAGAATGTGCCGGGCCAGCACCCGCAGGCGTCGTGCGCCCAGCGCGACGGCGCCTTCGACAAACGGCCGCGCCGCGAGCGCCCGGACCTCGCCATGCACCAGCCGGGCGACTCCCATCCACCCTGTGAGCCCCAGCACCGCGATGACGAGCGCAGTGCTCGGCTGCCACAACGCCGCGAGCAGCAACAGCAGCACGACGCGGGGAAGCGCCAGGGCGAAGTCGGTCAGTGCCAGGAGTGCGACGGCGAGCGGGCCGCGCCAATAGCCCGCCACCGCGCCGACGATCACACCGAGCGCGATCGAGACCAGCACCGCCAGCACCCCGACTCCCATCGAAATCCGCGCACCGTACACCAGCCGCGTCCACACGTCCCGGCCGAACCGATCCGTGCCGATCGGGTGAAACGCGCCGTGCACGTCGGTGGACAGCGGCGGCAGAAACCGGGTCGCGACGATGTCCCGTTGCGCGGCGGGGTCGCCGGTGGTGACGAGCGGGGCGGCGATGGCGCACGCGAGCACGACGAGCAGGACGAGGGCGCCGAACGCGCCGCGCCGATCCCGGAGCAGTCGGGGGGGCGTCACGTCGCGCGCGTCCGAATCCGCGGATCGAGCCACGCCGCCAACACGTCGGCCAGCATGTTCCCGGCGACGACCAGCACCGCGCTGACCGCGGTCGCGGCCATGACGACGGGATAGTCACGCGCCTGCACCGCCTCGACCAGCACGCGTCCCACGCCGGGCCAGGCGAACACCGCCTCGACAAAGACCGCACCCGAAAAAAGCGCCGGCAGTGACAGACCGAGCAGCGTCACGATGGGCGTGAGCGCATTGCGCAGCGCGTGATGGCCGACGACGCGCCGTGGGGTCAGGCCTTTGGCGCGGGCCGTCGTGATGAACGGCTGGCTCAGCGTCTCGAGCATCGCGCCGCGGACGAATCGGGCGGCCCCTCCGATGCCGACGAGCGTCAACGTCGCGAGCGGCAGCGCGAGATGGCGCAGCCGGTCGATGAGCCACGCGCCGCCGCGCAAGTAATCCGAGTCGAGTCCGGCTGCGCCAAAGGCGGGCAGCATGCGCGCCCAATAAGTGAAGACGAGGACCAGCATGAGTCCCAGCCAATAGCCCGGCACCGCGAACAGCGTGACGGACGCAATCGACAAGACTGTGTCGGTTCGCGAGCCGCTGCGGGCCGCCTGCACGGCGCCTACCACGAGCCCGATCAGATAGCTGAGCAGGAGGGACAAGGCGACCAACCGGACGGTGGCGGGCCACGCGTCGCCGAGGACGGCGCGAACCGGCCGTCCCTTCGCGATGCTGTTGCCCCAATCGCCCCGCGCGAAACGACCTAACCACGTGGCGAACTGGGCCGGCAGGGCCTTGTCCAACCCCATTGCCCGGCGCTGCGCTGCGACCTGCTCGGCCGTCGCCGTGGGGCCCAGCATTATGTCGATAGGATCGCCTGGTGCGAGGTGCAACAGGAGGAACGTGAGGACAACCACGCCGAGCACGACGGCGAGACCGGCGAGCAGTCGCTGTCCCAGCCTGGCGAACATCGGCGGGAATCTCGCGCCGCATTCCGCGCCCCGCTAGAATCCGTGCGTGTCGCGCGTGCCTGTGCCGATTCTATTTACCGTGGCCCTGCTGTTGGCGAGCGCCTGCGGAGACGAGGCACCGCGCCGCGGCGCGACGATCCTGTTCGCGTCGGGCGCCGATCTGCAGACCATCAACCCCCTGCTCACCGTGCATCCGCTCGCGCGTCAGGTGCAGCGCTATGTCCTGCTGACGACGCTGGCGCGCTACGATTCGTTGCTCGTGCCGCGTCCCTATCTCGCGCGCAGCTGGCGCCGGTCGCCCGATGGCCGGAGGCTCACGTTCCGGTTGCGGACGGACGTGCACTGGCACGACGGCGCGCCGACCACCGCGCGCGACGTCGTCTGGACGCTGCAAGCGGCGCGCGATCCTCGGACCGGTTATCCGCGACTCAACGAGTTGAGCAATCTCACATCGGTCTCCGCGCCGGACGACTCGACGGTCGCACTCCGGTTCGAGAATGCCGCAGCGTCAACCAATTTCCCGGATGTGCTCACCGACCTCGCGATTCTCCCGGCGCACCTGTTGGACAGCGTTCCGCTGCAGCGTCTGCGGGACGCCTCCTGGAACCTGCATCCGGTCGGCAACGGCCCGTTCCGGTTCGTCACGCACGAAGCGAACCGCCGCTGGGTGTTTGCGAGGAACGCCGACTTTCCGGCGGACCTGGGCGGTCCCCCGCAAGTCGAGCGGTTGATCGTCGTCGTCGTCGATGAGCCGATGGTGAAGCTTGCAGCACTGGTCGCCGGCGAGCTCGATTTCGCGGGCGTGAGTCCGCAGCATGCCGCGTTCGTGCGCCGGCATCGGGGCCTTGGCATCTGCGAATATCCGCTGATCTTCCCATACGGCCTCGTCTTCAACACGCGCCGGCCCCCGTTCGCTGACCCGCGCGCGCGCCTCGCCGCCGCACTGGCGATCGACCGGCAGGAAATCGTCGACGGCTATCTGTTCGGATTCGCCGCAATTGCGGACGGGCCGGTGCCACCGGGCTTGCCGCGCTACGTCCCGCCGCCGCATCTGCGGCCGGCTCCCGACTCGGCGCGGCGCCTCGTCGCCGCGTTGCCGGCACCGCCGCGGTTCGAGCTGCTCACGGTCGGCAGTGGGGAAGCGCCGCTGGAGCAGATGCTGCAGGCCAGGCTCGCCGCCGTGGGATTCGACGTGACGATCCGGCAACTCGAGCTGTCTGCTTTCTTGACCCGAGTCTATGGACCGCGGCACGACTTCACCGCGGCCGTGATGGGCATCCCCGGCGATCCGGGGCTCGGGTTCCTGCAACCGCTCGGCAATCTGACGGGGATTCCAGTGCCGGCGGACCCGGTCGCCGCTCAGCGACTGTTCGCCGAACGAATGCCGGTGGTGTGGCTGTATCACGGCCGCGGCGTCCAGGCCATGAACCAGCGCGTCCAGGGCGTACGCATGGACCTGCGCGGCGAGCTGCCCACGGTCACGGCCTGGCATGTGTTGCCATGAGACGCCGCGAGCTGCCAACGTCGTTCCACGCGAGCGCGCCGATGCGGCTCGACTTCGCCGGCGGATGGACGGACGTGCCGCCGTTCTCCGCGCGCGAAGGCGGTGTCGTGGTCAACGCCGCGATCGGGTTGCGCGCGCACGTGGAGCTGCAGTTGGGCGGCGCGCTGCTGCGGCTCGTGTCCGGAGAGTTCGGAGAGACACTCGAGTGCGCCAACTCGGGCGGACTCGTCCCCGGTGGGAAGCTGCCGTTGCTGACCGCCGCGTTGCGGATGTTTCCGGTGCTGGGAGGCTTCACGCTGACCACGCGCTGCGACGCGCCGCCCGGATCGGGGCTCGGCAGCTCCGGCGCGCTGGGCGTCGCCCTGGTTGGCGCGTTGACCCGCGTGCGCCACGACCCGCTGAGCCAGCAGGATGTCGCCGACCAGGCGTGGCAGGTCGAGACGATCGAGGCACAGCTGCCCGGCGGCAAGCAGGACCAGTATGCCGCGGCGCTGGGCGGTTTTCATCGGCTGACGTTTCGCGATCCGGACGTTGGCATCGAGCCGCTGACGCTCGATCCGGCATTTGCCGCCTCGTTGGAGCGCCAGACGTTGATTTGCTACACGAACAAGAGCCGTGTGTCAGGCGACACGATTTCACGAGTCATGGGAGCGTATGACAGAGGTGATTCGAAAGTGACGGGCGCATTGCAAGGACTGAAGGAGACCGGTACCGCCATGGCCGACGCATTGCGCGCCGCGGATCTGGCACGCGTGGGTGCATTGCTGACCGAGAACTGGAAGCACCAGCAGGCGCTCGATCCCGGGATGCGAACCGCGGAGATGGCGCGGCTCGAAGACGCGGCCATCAAGGCCGGCGCGCTCGGTGGAAAAGCGGCCGGTGCGGGAGCCGGCGGTTGCATGTTCTTCGTGATGCGCGGCGACGCGCGGCAGGCCGCGACCGCAGTCGCCGGGGGTGAGGACGGCGCCAAGGTGCTGCCGCTCTCGTGGGCTAGCGAAGGAGTCCGCACGTGGTGACGGCCGAAGAGCTGGCCGCACGCGCGGAGGTGGTGAACGGCTCTGCCGATCTGCGGGCGCTGCTCGCGCACTTGCGGGCGAGCGCCGCTGCGGTCGTGCAGCGTATGCCGATCATCCCCGACCAGAAGGCGCTGCTGACGACCGACGGCGGCTTCTGCCCCGAGGACGGCACGGCGCTCACGTTCGATCCGTGGAATCCCGTCGACCATCGATGTCCGGAGTGTCGCAAGGTCTGGCGGGGCGAACGCCACGACTGGTCGTGGGCGCGCTATCAGCACCTCTGGCTGGCGGAGCGCGCTGCGCACCTCGCGACGCTCGCGGCGCTCGGCGGTCCCGAGGACGGCTCGGCCGCCGCACGTGCGCGTGACATTCTCAACGCATATGCCGAACGCTACTGGCGCTATCCCAACCGCGACAACGTGCTGGGGCCGAGCCGCCTCTTCTTCTCGACCTACCTGGAATCGGTTTGGGTGTGCAATTACGTCGCTGCGGCGACATTGCTGCGGGCCGGCGGTCAGCTCGACGATGCCACGGCGCGGGCCGTGAACCAGGTGACGGAAGAGGCCGCGACCGTGATCGGCGATTACGATGAGTCGTTCTCGAACCGGCAGACCTGGAACAACGCGGCGCTCGCGGCCGTCGCCGTGTGGTTCGAAGACGAGGAGCTGGCCCAGCGCGTCATCGAGGGAGACACAGGTCTCATCGCGCACCTGGTGCGTGGCTATGGGCGCGACGGGATGTGGTACGAAGGCGAGAACTATCACCTGTTCGCGCTGCGCGGACTGCTGACCGGAGCAGGATGGGCGCGCCTCGCGGGGGTCGATTTCGTCGCGGACGAGCGCCTGGCAACGCGAATGCGATCGGCGTTGGGCGCATCGGCGCTCACGGCGCTGCCCGACTTCACGTTCCCCGCGCGTAAGGACTCGCGGTTCGGGATGTCGTTGGCGCAGCCGGCGTACGTTGAGATCTGGGAGATTGGGCTCGCGAGGATCGGGAAAGGGGAAACTGGAAACGGGAAACGCGATGACCTGGTCAGTTGGTTGAACGCGTTGTACTCGAAAGCGACTCCGCCACCCATTGAAGTGATGGAGTCATATCTCCACGACGCCCCCGTGTCCCGTGTCCCGTGTCGCGTTTCCCGTTCGACGTTGTCGTGGTGGTCGCTGCTCGAGATGCTCCCTGAGCTGCCCGCCAGCGACGCACCATGGGAGCCGAAGAGCGTCTTGCTCGAGAGCCAGGGGCTCGCTGTGCTGCGCAACAAGGGACGGTATGTCAGTCTCGAGTGCGGGCCGCATGGCGGCGGGCACGGGCATCCGGACCGCCTGCATGTGACGCTGCACGCGGAGAGCGTTTACTGGCTTCCCGATCCCGGCACCGGACAGTACGTCACGCGTGACCTTTTCTGGTATCGCTCGACGCTCGCTCATAACGCGCCGCGACTCGACGGCGAGTCGCAGACGCCGGGGAACGCCAGCTGCGAATGTTTTGATGATCAGGACGACTGGGCTTGGGTGCGGGGGCGCTTCGAGAGTTTGACGCGGACGATCACCGCGGGTCCCGCCTATCTCGTCGACGTCCTCGATCTCTCCGCAGGTGAGGAGCACCAGCTCGAATTGCCGTGGCACTTTGCCGGTCGTGGCTCAGTGGCAACCAAAGGGCGGTGGGTGACTGACGAGGTCCCCGACGAATTCGTCACGCGCGTGCAACGATTCATTCCGAACGCGTCTGATGGGGGCTCGATCGTCCTGTCGCATGGGCAGGGGTCCGCGCAACTGACCGCGCATCTCGTGTTCACCGGGGAATTGCTGGAGGTCGAGGGGCCGGGCCTCCCCGGAGGTCATGAACGAGCGCGTTTCTACGTGGTGCGCGCCCGCGGCCGCAACGCCCGTATCGTCACCGTGCTAGAGCCACATGCGAATGGGGCCGCCATTCGTGCGGTGCAGGTGCGGGGCGACGTGGTGGAGATTGAAACGACATCCGGTATCGACCGGCATCGCTTCGGGGGCGCTGAGTGGGTGGTCGAACAGGAGGGCCAGGCGCCACGGGGGCTGCGCGGGGCCCGCGAAGCCGCGCCGCCGTTTGTCCCGCTGCTCGAGATCGATCCACCGACTCCCGTCGCCGCTCCCGCGTTCCGTGTCAGTGCCCCTCCACCGCTCGATGGCACGCTCGAGGGCTTCGAATTATCCGAGCCCCTTGAGCTCGCGCTGGAAGATCAATACCGGCGCAGCGAGGATGCCTATCCCGGCCCCGATGATCTCTCCGCCGTCGCCTACGCCGCGTGGGATAATGCCGCCCTGTATCTCGCGGTGGCGGTCACCAAACCCGACGTTTACCTGCGGCCGGCCGGCTCGGCTCCCCTCAAGCTGGACAACGAGCCGGATGACATCCATTCCGACGGGCTCCAGGTCTATCTCGGCGCCGCGAACGGTGCGGCTCGGCCGGCCGCCGGATATCTGATCGTGCCGAATCAGGACGGACATACCGTGCGCGCCAGCACCACGAGCGACTCGCGTGACGCAAATCCTGAAGGGGTCAGCGGCGCGTGGCGTCGCACCGACGTCGGCTACTGCGTGACCGTGGCGATTCCGTGGCCCGACGGCGTGCACCCGCATGCGGGGGGCCGGGCACGCTTTGATCTGATCGTGAACGAGATGCTGGCGGACCGCCTGCGGCGGGTCGGGCAGCTCGTGTGGAGCGGCGGAGGTGGCTGGGTATGGCTGCGCGGCGATCGCCAGGATCCGGCGCGCTTCGGGATTCTGGAGCTGGTGGGATGATTACCGTCGTTCTGCACGAGCCCCAGGACCTCGTCAACATCGCGCACGTCGTGCGCGGCATGAAGAACTTCGGCTTGCGCGATCTGCGGCTCGTGAATCCGCGCGAGTATGAGGCCTATCGCGTCGAAGGGATCGCGCATCAGACGCAGGATGTGCTGGCGCGCGTGCAAACCTTCGCGTCTTTGGAGGAGGCGCTCGCCGATGCCATGCACATCGTTGGGTTCACGGCACGGGGGCGGACGGCGAAGCGCAATCTCCAACGGCCGCGCGACGCGGCAGCCGAGATCGTCGCGTTGGCGGCGGGCGGTACGGCGGCGCTGTTGTTCGGCCGCGAAGACAAGGGTCTGTCCAACGAGGCGCTCGATCGCTGTCATCGGGTGGTGGCGATCCCCAGCGATCCGGGCTACGCCTCGCTCAACCTGGGTCACGCCGTCATCATCATGCTCTACGAATTGGCGCTCGCGCGCGGCGCCGAGGCGCGTCCCTTCAAGGAGCCGCGCCGTCCGTCGGAGCCTGCTGTCGCCGCAGACCTCGAGCGGCTCTTCGTGGACGTCGCAAAGGCGCTCCATGCAATCGAGTTCTTCAAGACCCGCAATGCCGACGGCGTCATGCGCACGATGCGCGAGCTCGTCCATCGCGCGCCGCTGGATGCCCGTGAGGTTAAGCTGCTGCGCGCGATGGCCATCGAGGTGACCAAGTACGGTGAACGACTGGCGCGTTCCGGGCTTCACGTCGACCGCTAGCAAGCGGCCCGACGCGATGTTTGGCTCGCCCGCGTTGATCACGCGGGCGTCGGGGTGCCGCGTCTGGGATCCCGACGGCCGCGAGTACGTCGATTACGTCATGGCGCTGGGCGCGGTGGCGCTGGGGTATGGGCATCCCGCCGTCAATCGCGCTGCGGAGGCGGCGATCGCGGCCGGCGTCGTCGGTCCGTTGCCGCCCGTCGCCGAGCAGCAGCTCGCGGAGGCGTTGGCCGAGCGGATCCCGTGGCTCGAGCGCGTGCGCTTTCTCAAGACGGGGGCGGAAGCGGTGGCCGCAGCGGTGCGACTCGCGCGCGTCGCCACCGGCCGCGAGCAGGTGCTGGGCTGCGGCTACCACGGCTGGCTCGACTGGTGCCAGGGGGCGACCGAAGGCGTGCCCGCCGGAGTGCGCGAGCTGTTCGCGGAGCTGCCCTTCAACGACGTCGCCGCCGGCCGCGAGCTGATCCGTGAGCGTGCCGCGCGACTCGCCGCGGTCGTCGTCGAGCCGGTGATCGTGTCCGAGCCCTCCCACGAATGGCTGCAGATGCTGCGTGCGGAGACGGAGCGGGCGGGTGCGGTGCTGATCTTCGATGAAATCAAGACGGCGTTCCGGCTCGCGATCGGTGGCGCGGTGGCGCGCTACGAGATCCGGCCGGCGCCGGATCTCGTCGTGCTGGGGAAAGCGCTCGCGAATGGATTCCCGCTCGCCGTGGTGGGCGGCCGGGCGGATCTCATGGCCGCGGCGGCCCGCACCTGGATCTCATCGACGCTGGCGACCGAAGGGGTGGCACTGGCCGCCGCGGGGGCCACCCTGGAGGTGTTCGTCCGCGACGATGTGTGCGGGCATCTCCATCGTGTGGGCACGCGGTTGCTGCACGGCCTGCACGATCTGCAGCGGCGCCATGCCGGGGTGATCACGGGCGTCGCCGGCATCGCCGAGATGTGCTTTCTGCATTATGCGACGGAAGATCTGGCGCACCGCGCCGCGCTCGCGGCCGCCAAGCGCGGGCTGCTGTTCAAGCGCACGGCGTACAACTTCGTGTCGCTCGCGCATGACGACGTGACGGTCGATCGGACCGTCGCGATCCTCGACGAGGCGTTGCGCGAGATCTAGAACGCCGTGAGAATCGCTTCCGTAATCAGCGAGACGACGATGAAGATGATGATCACCACGGCGGTATAGCCCATTGCGCGATCCTTCGGGACCTTCATGACGATCGGCAACCCGACATACAGCAAGACCAGGCTGTATAGCCTGAAGATCCAACTGACGAGGTACAACGCGGGAATGAGCATGAAGACGCCGCCCAGCCAGGAGGCTGTGCTGGCGTACGCGGCCGCTTTGAGTCCCTGCACGTCGTTGCGCTGCCCGCCGAACCCCGGCGCGAGCAGGCTGACGATTCTCGAGAGCACGAAGACGCTGAGCAACGCGAGCACGTAGCCCGCGACGCCGCGCGATATCGCGGTGGTGAGCGATACCGAGCTGGTGAGCGAGGTGAACGCGATCCGCTGGCCGAAGATGAACAGGCCGATCACCGAAGCGATCGGGCCGATGGTGGCGAGCGGAATGACGTACTTGCCCCAGATTTCACCGGGCTTGGTGAACTCCCCATCGATTTCTTTCCACGTAGCGCGTGGCTCGAGCAGGATGCCCTTCACGCGGCTGGTCAGCGTCTCCATCGCCATCGAGTTCTCCCCCCTCGGGACGCCCCCAAGATAAAAGGACCGTAGATTGTGGCAATGCTGATCGACGTCCATGCGCACTTTTACCATGCACGGACGCCCCGCGCGGACTGGCGGGAGCGCAATGAGAGCCGTCTGGCGGCCGGGAGTAAGATAGGGATCTCGGTCCACGTTGCCTCGATCCTCGGCAGCTTTGGCTTCACGTCGCCGACCTATTTCCCATCGCCCCGCGATGTCACAGCCGGGAACGACGCGCTGCTGGCGCTGCAGCGCGCGCATCCCGACCGCGTCCGCGGCTACGTCTGCGTGAATCCCAACTACACCGCGCATGCGCGCGCCGAGATCGTGCGCTGCCTCGATGCCGGCATGATCGGGATCAAGCTGGCGGCGAGCCGGCGAGCGGACGATCCGCTGCTCGATCCGATCGCCGTGCTCGCGTTGCAGCGCCGCGTCCCCGTGTTACAGCACATTTGGCAGCATCGCCGCGGTGATCGACCGGGCCAGGAGGCATCGGACGCAGGTGAATTGTGTACGCTCGCGCGGCGCCATCCGGATGTCGCGTTCATCCTCGCCCACATCGGCGGCGGGGGTGACTGGCTGCATTCCCTGCACGCCGTGGCCGACGTGCCCAACGTCTACGTCGATCTCTCGGGCAGCGGCGTGGACGGCGGCATGCTCGAAGCGTGCCTCGCAAGCGCCGGCGTGAATCGCCTGTTGTGGGGCAGCGACATCACGATGGACACCGCTTGGGCGAAGCTGCGCTATCTCGAGACGCTGCTATCCGGGGACGAGCTGGCGTTGGTGCGCTGGAAGAACGCGGCGCGCATCTTCCCGGCCGGCGCCTTTCCAGCCGACTGATGCGCACCGACTGCAATGCGTTCCTCGGCGCCTATCCCTGGCGCAAGGTCCCCGGGACCTCACCCGACGCGCTCGTCAAAGCGCTCGATCGCACCGCGATTGACGTCGCCTGGATCACGCACCTGCCGAGTCTCTTCTGGCGCGATCCGACCGATGGCAACGCGTGGCTGTATCAAACGGCCCGCGAGGAGAAGCGGTTCAAGCCGGTCCCAACCGTGCACCCCGGCTTGGCGCAATGGGAGCAGGTGCTCGCCGACGCCGCCAATGGCGGTGCGCCCGCGGTGCGCTGTGATCCACTCTATCTGGGACTCGAGCCGGCGGGCGGTGAAATGCGCGTCCTCACCGCTGCCTGTGGCGCGGCGCGCCTCCCCTTGATGCTCGCGGTACGGTTGGAGGACGGACGGCAGCGCCATCCGAACGATCGGGTCGGCGAGCTGCCGGCCGCCGCCGTGCGGGCGCTGATTCGCAGTGATCCCGAGGTGCGGCTGCTCGTGACGCACGCCGACCGCGGGTTTGTCGAGGAGGTCCACTTCGGCTCGACGCCGGAGGAGGCGCGGCGCATCTGGTGGGATGTCTCCTGGATCTGGGGGCCGCCCGAAGATCACCTCGCCACGTTGCTGGACACCGTCGGCATCGAGCGATTCGTCTTCGGCACGGGACAACCGCTCCGGCTGCCGGAGGCCAGCGTCGCGAAGCTCGATCTCCTGGACCTGTCCGCCGAGAGGCGTGAAGCCATCGAGTCCAAGAACGTTCGGGAACTGCTGAGCTGACCGCCCGCCCGCCCGACCGCCTGACCGCTCGTCTGGAGTGGTCGCTGATCCCCGCGGTGCCCGTTCCGTTTCGAGGCTCGCAGATCGACGTTGAGGCGCAGCGGGCGTACGCGACCTGGATGGCACGCCAGGCTGTCGCCGGCGTCGCGGTGTGGGCGCACACCGGTCGCGGCCCACACTTGTCGGCCGAGCAACGCCGGCTGGTGCTCGCGACGTGGCGCAGCGCGCTGCCCGGCAAGGTCATCGTGGCGGGCGCAAACGCAGTCGAGATGGCCCGCGATGCCAAGCGTGGCGGCGCCGATGCACTGCTGGCATTTCCGCGCCGGGCTAATGCAGTTGACTACCATCAGGAATTGGGGCGCGAGCTGCCGGTGATCGCGTTCCACTTATACGAAGCGGCCGGCGGCGTAGACTACGACAACGAGACGCTGCACGGGATTCTGTCGCTCCCCGCCGTCATCGGCATCAAAGTCGCCACGCTCGATTCCGTGATGACGTTTCAGCGCGTTGCGGCCGTCACGCGGGAACATCCGGACAAGTTGTTGATCACCGGGGAAGACCGGTTCCTCGGCTACTCGCTCATGATGGGAGCGCGCGCCGCGTTGATCGGGATGGGCGCGGCGTTGACGGAGCTTCAGGCATCGCTACTGCGCGCGTTTGCGAGCGGAGACGACCACGCCTTTCTCCGCCTTGCTGGGTGGCTGGATGCGTTCAGCCAGGCGACGTTCCGAGACCCGATGGAAGGCTACATCCGGCGCATGCTGTGGGCATTGGCGGCAGAGGGCGTGATTCCCGACGAGGCCTGCGACGACCCATGGGGTCCCGCATTGCCGGCTTCCGATCGAGACATCGTTCGCCGCGCGGTGCGCGAGGCTCGCGGATGATAGAACGGCGATCTTTTCTCAAGACCAGCGCGACAGTCGCGCTCGGAGGCTTGATGCCAAAGCCCAAGCAACCGCATATCGTCGTCGTCGGGGCGGGCGCTTTTGGCGGCTGGACCGCGCTGTTCCTGCGGCGCCAGGGCGCCCGCGCCACACTGCTCGACGCCTGGGGGCCGGGCAACTCGCGCGCCAGCTCGGGCGGCGAGACGCGCGTCATTCGTGCGACCTACGGCCCGCGCGCGGTGTACACCCGCATGGCCGCGCGCGCGCTGACCCTCTGGAAAGAGCACGAGCGGCGCTGGCACCGCCAGCTCTATCACGGCATCGGCGTCCTCTGGCTCGTCGAAAGTGACGACCAATACGAGAAGAGCGCGCTCCCAGTGCTGCGCGACGCCGGAATTCGCTTCCAGGAGCTGACCGGTCCCGATGTCGCGCGGCGCTATCCCCAGGTCAACTGCGAGCGCGTTCGCTGGGCGATCTTCGAGAACGACGGCGGTTACCTGACGGCCCGCCGGGCATGCGCCGCGGTGCTGGAAGGCTTCCTCGCCGAAGGCGGCGAGTACCGGCAGCTCGCGATCGAGCCGCCGGTCCCGAGTGGTGGACAACTCTCGAGTGTGACGCTCTCTGACGGCAGTCGGCTGGCGGCTGATCGCTTCGTCTTCGCGTGCGGCCCATGGCTCGGATCGCTGTTTCCCGACGTGATCGGAGACCGCGTCCGCGCTACGCGGCAGGAAGTCTTCTTCTTCGGGACGCCACCCGGCGATCGGCGTTTCAGCGAAGACGCGATGCCCGTGTGGGCCGATCACGGCACGCCGTTCATGTACGGCATTCCGGGCAACGAATGGCGCGGCTTCAAAGTCGCCGACGACACGCGCGGCCCCGCTTTCGATCCCACCGGCGGCGAGCGCGCGCCGAGCCCGGAAGGGATCCAGCGGGCGCGTGACTACGTCGCATTCCGGTTCCCGGGACTCAAGGGCGCGCCGCTGCTCGAGGCGCGCGTCTGCCAGTACGAGGAATCGCCCGACGAGCACTTCATCATCGACCGGCATCCGGCGGCCGCGAACGCGTGGCTCGTCGGCGGCGGCTCGGGGCACGGCTTCAAACACGGCCCGGCCGTGGGGGAGCTTGTCGCCCGGCTCGTCGAGACGGACACCGCGCCCGATGAGCAATTCCGGCTCGCGCGCTTCGCTCGCTGAGGATTTCGAGCGGTTCAAGCGGGGGTTGCCGCGCGACTTTCCCGCGTATGTGCGTGATGGCTACCGCATCGATCTCTCCGCGCGCTACCTCGGCGAGCCGCTGCCGCATCCGGTCGGCAAAGGGTCGGGGCAGCTGTCGCTCAACGCCGGGCAGCTCGAGACCGATGCCCAGGCGGGGCTCGCCTTCGCCGTGCTGAAGACGGTGATCGCACAGGATGCCGCGGGCGCGCAGTCGATGAAAGCGTGGGCGATTCACGAGACGAAAATGAAAGTCGAGCGTCGGGGAGATGGCTGGACCGTCACGTGGAAGGGCAGGGGCTGGGACCGCTCGTTCGACGACTACCTGGCACTGGTCCGCACCGGCCGGGATCTCACCCACGCCGGCCAGCTTTTGACGGTGCCGTCGGTGAAATACCATCTGCCGCGGCTGGACGAGCCGTTTCGCGACGACGAATACGCCTTCACCACGCGCGCGCTGGCCAACGCCTGGGGCGACTCCCCGTTACTCCTCGAGAAGGATTTCTCGCCGACGCTCGCGGGAGATCAGCTCTCGGGTGAGACGCAACAGATCCTGCGTTGGCTCCGCGAGGTGCCGCAGCGCATCCGCGCGCACGCCGATGTCCGCCTCGCCATGAAGCTGATGAATGCCCGCTTCGACGACAACTTTCAGCGTGACATGATGCATGCCGCTGAGGATGCCGACGCGCTGGTGTGCTTTAACCGCTTGTTCGACGTTGAAAGAGGTGTTGCCTACGGTGGGCCGGATCTAAGCCAGCGGAATCTTAGGGTGTTGGACTCCTACCGTCCCTTACCGTCCCTTACCGTCCCCTACCGTCGTCTGTCCGGCACCGGCAACATCCACTCCGGCCGCCTGATCGTCGAATACGCGACGCGCGGCTGCTCTTCGGTCCAGTTGCACACGTTTTTTCAGCTGCCGCTCGAGGAATATCCGGCGACTGATGGTTCTCGCACACAACGGGCACTCCACGCGCTGATCTTTGAGCCGAGCGACGGTCTCATCGCCGTGATGCTGGATCGTGAGTCCTCGGGCGCACTGCAGCGACGCGGCGGCGAGCTGCATTTTCTCGACCTTCTTCCCGATGCGTATCGCCCGCGCTGAGCTGTTCGAGCTCGCGCTCCCACTCGTCGAGCCGTTCGTCATCTCGGGCGGCACGATGGCGGAGCGGCGGTCCCTCATCGTCGCGTTGTACGACGACGCCGGCCACGTCGGGTACGGCGAGTCGCCGCCATTTCAGCTGCCGTTCTATTCCGAGGAGACGTTGGCGAGCGCGCGCGACCTCATCGAGCACACGTTGCTCCCCCGTGTGATGGGTCGAGAGTTCGAGGGTCCTCTCCCGGAGGCGGTGGACACCGCGGTGCGCGACGGAATACGCGGCAACTGGTTTGCGCGTGCGGGCATCGAGACCGCCGCGTGGGACCTCGAGGCCCACGCGCGCGCCACCGGCCTGGCGACGCTGCTCGGCGAGCGCCTGGGCGTGGCACCAGCGGGTGCAGTCGATTGCGGCGTCGCGCTGGGAATTCCACCCGATCGTCGTGGCGATGTTTTGACAAAGTGGGTGTATGAAGCGGTGCAGCGCGGCTACCGCCGCGTGAAAATCAAAGTCGCGCCCGGGTGGGACAGCGCCGCGGTCGATGCGGCCCGCAAGGGGATGGCTGGGACGTCGCTGCCGCTGACCGTCGACGCGAATGGCGCCTACGACTGGCCGCGTGACGAAGCGGCGTTACGCACCCTGGATGATGCCGGCCTGCTGTACATCGAGCAGCCACTGCATCCCGATGAGCTGGTCGGCCACGCGCGCCTGGGCGAGACACTGCGAACGCCGCTATGTCTCGATGAGACATTGCGCGATGCGCGCGCGGCCCATCAGGTCATGGCGTTGAACGGCCCGAAGGTCTGGAACATCAAGGTCCATCGTGTGGGGGGGCTGAGTGAAGTCTGCCGTATGTACAGGCTGGCCGCCGAGTACGGCGCCAGGCTGTGGGCCGGGACGATGCCGGAGTCGGGGATCGGCTCACAGGCGGCGGTGGCGGCCGCCGCGCTGCCACTCTTCGTTTATCCTTCCGATCTCGAGCCGTCCAGCCGCTGGTTCGGCCGCAATGGTGACGTCATCAAGCTCACCATGGGGCCGGACGGCCGTATGGCGGTGCCGCAACAATCGTGTGGCCGGCTGCTCGATCCTGCCCGATTCCGGCTCTTGACCGCACCCGTACTATTGGGGCGCCATGATCAAGCCAAACACTGATTACTGGGCGACTCATCTCTACCTCAGCCCGCGCCAGCGTCCGAAACCCGACCAACCCGTTCGTGATTTGCCGCAGCGCGCCGCCCAGCGCTTCAAGAAAGCCCGGGAAGAGCTGCGCAACCTGCGCCATGTCACCGAGCAGGTCGTCTACCTCGGCACGACGTGGAAATGGGTCTGGATGTACGAGGTGGGGGGCCGCAAGCTCGGCTACCTGCATCCCATGCAGTCGGGCGTGAGCGGCACCTTCGTCTTGTCGGGACTCGAAGAGCAGGAAATCAACGCGACCAACGGATTGCCGCGCGTCATCAAGCAGGCGGTGCGCGATGGGACGCTGTTCGACGGAATGCGACACTGCTGGATGGAGTTCGCCGATCTCGACGCGGTCCACGCGTTCGTCGACGTCGTCCGATTGAAATATCAACTACTGGCGCGGCCAGAGTAGCCATTATTACTTTCCTCAGCCTTCTGATAGCAGACCGTCCCAGCCACTCGAGGCCATCTGCGTTCAGCTGCGGTCGTGGTGTTGATCCTCGCCCTCCCGCCTGTGGCCGCGAACGGCCAGCAGGCACAATCGGCTTCCTCTTCCGCCACGCGCTATCAGGCTCCCGTCGTCACCGACACCGGCGACCTTAAGGGACCGCGTCAGCCGATCTTCTTCCGCCACGACATTCACGCGGGACAGGACCAGATCCCGTGCATGTACTGTCACTATTCGGCGTCGGTGTCCAGTGAGCCGGGCATCCCGGCGCTCCAGACGTGCATGGGGTGTCACACGCAGGTGAGCGGCTCCACGCCGTCGCATCAGGCCGAGATCCAGAAGGTCCGCGCCGCGTGGCGCGAGCGGAAACCCCCGGAGTGGATTCGCGTCCATGCGCTTCCCGGCTTCGTACGCTTCCCCCACATGCGCCACATCAAGGTGCTCGGTACGCAAGCGTGCACGACCTGTCACGGCGACGTGCAACGCATGCCGCAGGTCGAGCAGGTCTCGACGCTGCGCATGGGATGGTGCGTGCGCTGTCACATGGAGCGCAAAGTGACCCGCGACTGCAGCGTCTGTCACTACTGATATGACCGACTCCCTCGATCGCCGTCGTTTCCTGAAAGTGCTCGGCGTCACCGGCGCCGGCGCTGCCGCACTCTCCTCGTGCGGCATCGGTCCCGAGCCCACCGAGCGGTTGATTCCCTATCTGATCCAGCCCGAGGATCAGATCCCCGGCAGGGCGACCTACTACGCCACCACGTGCCGCGAGTGCCCGGCCGGCTGTGGGGTGCAGGTGCGCGTGCGGGAGGGGCGTGCCGTCAAGCTCGAAGGCAACCCCGACTCGCCGATCAATCGCGGGCGCCTCTGCGCCCGCGGCCAGGCGGCGCTCCAGGGCCTCTACAATCCCGATCGTATCGCGCATCCGCTGGTGCGCAACGCCAATGGCACCTTCGAAGACATCGATTGGGACGGCGCGCTGCAGCGGCTCAGCGCGAAGCTTCGTGAGTCCCGCGGGAAGGGCATCGTTTTCCTGACCGGCGCCGAGGTCTCCACGTTGGGCGACCTGGTGGACGAGTGGATGAAGCAGGTCGGCGGGCGGCGCCTGAGCTACGAGCCATTCGGGTTCGAGGCGCTCCGCGCCGGCAACCGGTTGGCATTCGGCACCGCGTCGCTGCCGACGTACGACTTCGCGAATGCGAGGTATCTGATCTCCTTCGGCGCCGACTTCCTCGACACCTGGCTCTCGCCGGTCGAGTTCCAGAACGGCTTCTCCCGCTCCCATGCGTTCGATGCGGGACGGCCCGCGTCGATGGCGAAGTTCGTGTACGTGGGCCCGCGCCTCTCGCTCACCGGCATGAACGCCGACCAGTGGATGGCCGCGCGTCCAGGTACGGAAGGCACACTCGCCCTGGCCATGGCGAACGTGATCGTGAGACAGCGCCTCGCTCGCGCGCCGGTCGATGCCAGCCGTCTCACCGCGCTGCTCGCGCGCCATGCCCCGCGTGCGGTGGCCGAGTCGATCGGGATCGACGCCGAGGTGATCGTGCGGCTCGCGATCGAGTTCGCGAATTCCCGGGGCGGGCTCGCGGTTGCCGGCGGTATGGCGATGCAGTACCCCAACGGTGCCGAGATTGTCGCCGCCGTGAACATCCTGAACTACGTCGTCGGCTCGGTGGGGACGCTCGTCAGATTCGGCGCCGACTTGGGCGTAGGATCGACGAACACGTTCGGCGAGATCGCAACGCTGACGTCCGACATGGCGGCAGGTCGTGTCGCGCTCCTGTTCGTTCACGGCGCCAATCCGGCGCATTCGCTGCCCGGCGCCTTCCAGCAGGCCCTGGGCAAGGTCGGCTACAAGGTCAGCTTCTCGTCGTACATGGACGAGACGACAGCGGCCTGCGACCTGGTGCTGCCTGACCACCATCCGCTGGAGCAGTGGGGCGACAGCCGTCCGCGCGCCGGCGTCACGGCGCTGCAGCAGCCCGTCGTGCAACCGGTGTTCGACACCCGCCACACCGGTGACGTGATTCTGAAGCTCTCCGGCAAGACCGGGACGTTCCAGGACTACCTGCAGGCGAAATGGCGCGCCAAACATCCGGCGGGCTTCGATCAATACTGGTTCGATTCGTTGGCAAAGGGCGGGATCTACGCTGAGGCGCCGACGCGTGCGGTGCGGCTTGCGGACGTTTCGGGCATCGACGTTGCCGCCACTGCCGCCCCTGCCGCCGCTGCCGACCAGGATCAGCAAGTAGTGGTCTTCCCGCATCCTGTCTTGCACGACGGCCGTGGCGCCAACAAGCCATGGCTGCAGGAGCTGCCGGATCCGGTGTCGAAGATCGCCTGGCACAGCTGGGTCGAGGTGCATCCCGACACGGCGGCGCGCTGGGGCCTCGCGACGGGCGACTTCCTGCTCCTCAAGTCGCCGTTCGGCGCGCAGAAATTCCCCGCCTGGATCACGCGCTCGGTGCGCCCCGACGTGCTCGCCGTGCCGACCGGGCAGGGCCACACCGCCTACGGCCGCTACGCCAAGGATCGCTCCGCGAACGCGTTCGAGCTGCTGGGCATGCAGCCGAACGGCTACGGCGGCCGCAGCTTCGCGGTGCGCGCCAGCGCGACGAAGACCGGCGAGCATCGCAAGATCGTCACGACCGAAGGCAGCCCCCGCGAGCGCGGACGCGGCACGGTCGAAGTGCTCGGTCTCGCGCGCGCCAAGTCGCTGCATCCCGGCGATGCGCCGTTCCATCACGAGGAGACGCCGGAGTACGCCGCCGGCGCCGTCGAGTGGTGGGCCGAACGGCAGCACGAGAAGGCGGAGATCGGCAACTACAAAGGCGAGCAGCCGCGCTGGGGGCTCGCGATCGATCTGTCGAAGTGTACCGGCTGCGCCGCCTGTGTGACGGCGTGCTACGCCGAGAACAACATCGCCACGGTGGGTGAGGAGTTGATGCAGCGCGGCCGCGAGATGTCGTGGCTGCGGCTGGAGCGCTACTGGCTCACCGACAACGAGGGCGAGCCCCAGGGCGCCGTGAATTCGCCGATGCTGTGCCAGCAATGCGGCAACGCGCCGTGCGAGCCCGTCTGCCCGGTGTACGCGGCGTACCACACGCCCGACGGTCTCAATGGGCAGGTCTACAATCGTTGCGTCGGCACGCGCTACTGCTCCAACAACTGCCCGTACAAGGTCCGCTACTTCAACTGGTACAACTACGCGGAACGCGGCGGAGCGTACGAGGCATTCCCCGAGCCGCTCTCGATGTTGCTCAACCCGGACGTCACGGTGCGCGAGAAGGGCGTGATGGAAAAGTGCACCTTCTGCGTGCAGCGCATCCGCGGCGCCCAGAATCAGGCGCGGCTCGAAGACCGCAACGTCCGTGACGGCGACATCGTGACGGCGTGCCAGCAGAGCTGCCCCTCGGAAGCGATCGTATTCGGCGATCTCAATGACCGGCGCTCGCGGGTCTATGAGCTCGCCGGCAATCCGCGCGGCTATCACGTCCTCGCGGGGTTGAATACGAAGCCGGCGATCACCTATCTCGCCCGCGTCGTCGCGCAGGACACTCCGAGCCATGGCTGAGCACGGTCCGCCGTCGCGTTTGACGTACGACTACGTCACGCGCACCATCGCGCGCACGCTCGGCAACCCGACGCGCGGCTATTTCCTGCTGCTCGGCGCGGCCGTCGCGCTGCTCGCCGTCGGCATCGTCACGCTGCTGTTCCTGCTGCGCTATGGGCTGGGGCTCGCGGGCTACTCGCACCCGGTGTACTGGGCGGTGTTCATCACCTGCTTCGTGTTCTGGGTGGGTATCGCGCACTCGGGGACGCTGATCTCGGCGATCCTCTTCCTGTTCCGCTCGGGGTGGCGCACGGCCGTGTACCGCACCGCCGAGGCGATGACGGTGTTCGCGGTGATGACGGCGGGATTGTTCCCGCTGATTCATATCGGCCGGCAGTGGTACTTCTACTGGCTGATTCCGTATCCCAACGAGCGCGGCCTGTGGCCCAACTTCAAGTCGCCGCTCATCTGGGACGAGTTCGCCATCGGGACGTACTTCACCGTCTCGACCGTCTTCCTGATCATGGGACTGATCCCCGACATCGCCGCGGTCCGCGACCTGGCGACCGGGTGGCGCAAGAAACTGTACGCCCTCACCTCGCTCGGCTGGACGGGCGCCAACGAGCAATGGCGGCACTACACGCGCGGCTATCTCTACCTCGCCGCCCTCGCGACGCCGCTCGTGCTGTCGGTGCACAGCGTCGTGTCCTGGGACTTCGCGATGGCGATCGTGCCGGGGTGGCATGCGACGCTGTTCGCGCCGTACTTCGTGGCCGGTGCCATCTACTCGGGTTGCGGCATGGTGATCACGTTGCTCACGCCCATCCGCAAGCTTTTTCAGTTGGAAGAAATCATCACCGTCCATCACTTCGAGAATCTCGCCAAGCTGTGCCTGTTGACCGGCTCGATCGTCAGCTTCTCGTACTTGACCGAAAATTTCGTCGCCTGGTTCAGCGGCAACTCCGCCGAGCGCGCCGCATTCTGGTATCGGGCGTTCGGCCCATACTGGTGGGCGAGCTGGACGATGAACATCTGCAACGGATTGCTGCCGTGGCTCCTCTGGTCCAAGAAAATCCGCACCAATATCACGGCCTTGTTCGTGATTTCGATCTTCGTCAACATCGGCATGTGGTTCGAGCGTTACGTCATCATCGTGGTCTCGCTCGCGGGCGAGCCGTACACCACGTGGACGAACGCGGTCTATAACCCGACGTGGGCCGATTGGGGCATCATGGCGGGCAGCTTCGGCTGGTTCTTCATGTGGTTCCTCCTGTTCGTGAAGAACTTCCCCGCCGTGTCGATCAGCGAAGTGAAGGAAGTGCTTGCCCCGCCGCGCCGGAAAGCGCAGAAGGCGCACGTATGATCGCGCTTCCCAAGCCGCTGCACGACATCTTCCAGCCGCCGCCCACGCCCGGCGCGCTGGGCGTCTTCGCGCATCTCGACACGACGCTCGACGCGATCAAGAAGCTGCGCGCGGCCGGGCACACCGACTTCACCGTCTATTCTCCGGTCCCGCGGCACGAGATCGAGGACGCGCTCGGCCAGCCGGTGAGCCCGGTACGGATGTTCACGCTGGTCGGCGGAATCGCGGGCTGCGCCATTGGCGCCTGGCTCACTCTGTGGATGTCGTACGACTGGCCGCTCGTCCTCGGCGGCAAGCCGGTCGGATCGGTGCCGCCCTACGTCGTCATCATGTTCGAGATGACGATCCTGTTCGGCGCGCTGTCCACGATTCTGGGCATTCTCTTCAACGCCGTCTTTGCCGCGCGGCGCCTCGGCACCATCCAGTACGATCCGCGCTTCACGAACGACCGCTTCGGCATCTTCGTGCCGGCGGGATCCGACAAGGCGGCCCGCGTCGAGTCGCTGTTACGCGAGTCCGGCGCGGAAGAGGTGCGGCGTGGTTAGGCGAATGCTCGCGGTCGCGGTGCTGTTGCTGTGCGCCTGCGATCCCGACACCGTCGTACACAAAGTCGGGTGGTTCGCCACGATGCGGCACCAGCGCAACATCAAGCCGTATGCCCGGCCCATTCCGCCGGTCGAGGGCACGGTGCCCGTGACGGGCGGTGAGCTGCCATTGACCCGTGAGAGCGCTGCTCGGCTCGTGAACCCCCGGACGCGCACCGCCGAGTCGTTGAATCGTGGGCAGTGGGTCTATCAGACCTACTGCCTCGTCTGTCATGGCGAGCGTGGCCGGGGCGACGGGCCGGTGTCGGTCGCGGGCGGTGGCCCGTTCGTCGGCGTTCCCTCGCTCGTCGATCCGACGCGCCCCAAGATGACTGATGGTGCGATCTACGGGATGGTCGTCGAGGCGCAGCGCATGGGACGCGGGTTGATGCCCCGCTACGGTGACAAGATTCACGGGAACGACCGCTGGGACGTCGTGAATTACGTTCGCAGCCTGCAGCTGAACGCTCGGGCGAACCAGTGACGGCCGCGACCGTCAGCCGCGCCGACCTCGTCCACAAAGCC
Organism: Gemmatimonadales bacterium; assembly: GCA_035637435.1. GTDB lineage: Bacteria > Gemmatimonadota > Gemmatimonadetes > Gemmatimonadales > GWC2-71-9 > 20CM-2-65-7. Next base: position 848 of record DASPXD010000180.1, on the reverse strand, counting down.
CGCCAGGCGCCCGTCGCGCGTTTTGCGCTCGTCGGCGCCATCGCCGCGATCCTCGGCGGAATCGTGCTGGTGCTCGGCGTGCTGAGCGGGCATCCGGAACGGACCTGGTGGGCCTACCATGCGAATTTCATGTTCTGGGCCGGTCTCGCGCAGGCCATGGTCGTTTTCGCCGCGGTCCTGAAGCTCGCGAAGGGTCATTGGGGCGGCGTCGTCATCCGCTTCGCCGAGGCCGGGGCCGCCTTCACGACGGTCGCCGTCGTGCTCTTCATCGGCTTGATCATCGGCCGGCAATACATCTTCACGTGGATTCACGAGCCGCGGCCCGAGGTTGGCGGCTGGCTCACCAGCAGGTGGTTCTTCGCGCGCAACGGCTTGATCCTCGTCGCGTTGTCGTGGTTGTCCTGGCGCTTCGTGCGGCGCGATGTCGGCCCCGATGCACGCGAATTGGCGTCCGGCGCGGCGGCGGAACGGCTCGAGGATGCGGCGCGGATTAGCCGGGACGCGGCGATCCTCGTGCTCGCTTACGCCTTCGGATACAGTCTGCTGGCGTTCGACCTGATGATGTCGCTCGCGCAGAAATGGGTGAGCAGCCTGTTCGGGGCGTTCTACTTCATGGGCGCCTTCCTGGCCGCCCTGATGATGCTGGCGGTGCTCGCGATCGTGTTGCGCCGCGCCATGGGCCTCGCGGGTATCTACACGACGCGCCAGCAGCACGACCTGGGCAAGCTGGGCTTTGGATTCACCGTGTTTTGGGCATACCTGATGTGGTCACAGTTTCTCGTGATTTGGTACGGTAACCTTCCCGAAGAGACGTACTTCATTTTCTACCGCCTCTCCGGTGCCTGGCG
>DASPXD010000179.1:0-1592 GCA_035637435.1 Gemmatimonadales bacterium | reverse complement strand
AGCTTCTCCAAGATGTTGTGGACATGCCCCTTCACTGTATTGGTGGCGAGGTGGAGGCGCTGCCCGATCTCCTTGTTGCTCAGCCCGTCCGCGATCAGATCGAACACCGCCCGCTCTCGCGCGGTCATGCGGACGGCCTCGGCCACCTCGGTCGGTTTGCGGCCGAGCGCGAGCTTCGCAATGTGAGAGAAGAGCGTGCTGGTTAACGCCGGCGGAAGAATGTCTGTCCCGCTTGCAACCGAGCGAACCGTGCTGACAAAGGCGTCGAGGGTCGCGTCTTTCGCGATGAACCCTGACGCACCTGCGTTGACAAAGTCGTGCAATTCCTCCGGTACGGGCAGCACGTCCATCACGATGATCCGTACCTCGGGCGCCGCATGCTTCATCGCTGACACGAGGCGGTGACTATCGTGATCTCCCAGGGCGGCGTCGAGGAGCACCACCTCCGGCTTCACCTCGCGCGCTTTCTCGAGCGCCGCGGGGGGACGGTCCACCGCCGCGACGACCTTGAGGTCCGGCTGCTCGGCCAGCATGGCGATGATCCCATCGCGCACCAGCCGATTGTCCTCGACTACCAAGATCGAGACTCTCTTCGCCACGGCTGACCTTTTGCCGCGAGACTGACTTAGCAGTCTCAGATTCGGGGTGGCGTCTGGGAGGCGTCAGAGCGAAGGAGAGACCGACGGAGGACGAAGAGGAGTATGCGGCTCAACGACGTGGCCGTGCAAGTGTTGCGAGTCCGCCACATCCGCATCCCCAGCTTGAGCGTGTGATAGTTGAATGAGGCTTCCGTGCGCGCCACCGTCGCCGCGGAATCGGACGCCGCGAGCGGACCGAACGCCATCGAGCCAACCAGCTGGTATTGCAGCGCGACCGCCGCGAACAGCCGCGTGTGCGCCGGCACCGTCAGGCCGGCGACCGCTCCCCTTTCTCACCGCGGCTGGCATGTGTACATTGGTATTACCCAGTAATATCGAGTATGCCATGCCATACGCCCGGATTGCCATCACCCTGCCCAAAGACCTCGTGGCCGCGGCCGACCGCCGCGCCCGGGAGATCGACCGCTCGCGCAGTCGCGTGATCGCCGAAGCCCTGCGCGCCTACCTCGATTCCCCCCCTCCCCCGGCGCAGGTCCGCGAACCGGTTCGCCCGGCATACGGATCCGATGCGATTGGTTCCGCCCGCCGCGCCCAGCTCGAGCGTGACCTCGCCCGCACACCCGCCCAGCGCCTGGCAGCCGCCGAGCAGCTCGCGCGTTTGGCACGGGGCGCTCGCCCTCGCGCCCGTCGCCCACGGCGGCAAATCATCGGGTTCGATTCCTACGAGGATTTCTACGAGTGGAAAAAGCGCGATCGATAACCACAGTCTGCGCCGCCTTGAATCGCGGTAACGCGAAATATCTCGTGATCGGCGGCGTGGCCTGCATTCTCCACGGCTACGCGCGCGCGACGGACGATATCGACATCCTGATTGAGCGGACCGAAGCGAACGCCGCCCGCGTGCTGCAATCGCTGGCCCGAGTCGGGTACGGATTCGCGGGTGTGTGGTCGCCGGCTGAGCTGCTGAAGAAGCCGGTGACGATCATCGGAGAC